>CAMDGJ010000117.1 GCA_945897545.1 Flavobacterium psychrophilum | reverse complement strand
CAAATATCCAGTCCTTCCCAAAATATGGAAGTGGTTGTACTCGAAAAGGCTCCGAAAGTAGCTGTTTATACTCCCAAAGGAAAACAACCTTGGGACGATGCAGTGACCTTAGTTTTGACGTATGCTGAAATTCCTTTTACACCTATTTATGACGAAGAAGTTTTAAGTGACCAGCTCATACTTTACGATTGGTTGCATTTGCATCACGAAGATTTTACTGGTCAATACGGTAAATTTTTTGGTTCCAACAGGAATTCACCTTGGTACATTGACCAAAAGAGAGATGCTGAAGCTTTGGCTGTAAAATTGGGCTATCAAAAAGTATCAGAAGAAAAATTGGCTGTATCCAAAAAAATTAGGGATTTCGTTATTGGCGGTGGATTTATGTTTGCCATGTGTTCTGCAACAGATACTTTTGATATTACCTTGGCAGCAGATGGAGTTGATATTTGCGAGTCTATGTTTGATGGTGATGCCAGTGAACCCAATTATCAGTCCAAAATAAATTACGCCAATTCATTCGCATTCAAAGACTTTATTTTAGACAGAAAACCCGAACATTATGAATTCTCGAATATTGATATGACCGAACAAAGAATGATTCCAATGGAGCGGGATTATTTTACCTTGATGGAATATTCGGCAAAATGGGATCCAATTTCAAGTATGTTGTGTCAAAATCACACGCAATTAATAAAAGGATTTATGGGACAAACGACAGCTTTTGACCCAACTCTTATAAAATCGAACATATTGATTATGGGGACTTGCGAACTTAATGGCGAAGCACGATACATCCATGGTGAAAAAGGAAAAGGAATGTATACTTTTTATGGGGGACACGATCCGGAAGATTACCAGCATAGAGTAGGTGATCCTGTAACTGTTTTGGATTTACATCCAAATTCGCCTGGCTATCGTTTGATTTTGAATAATGTTTTGTTTCCTGCGGCGAGAAAGAAAAAGCAGAAGACTTAAAAAAAAGCTACCTGTTACGGTAGCTTTTTTTATTAACTGATAAAATTTAATTATTTCCAGACTCATTTTCTTTGTCCAAATATTCCTGGACAATATCAATGGAATTGATCACCACATCACTCAAAGCGGTTATGAAACTGCGTTTTTAAGCGCTATTGATGGCATGTCTTATGGCTTCCGTTTCTTTTGGAATAATTTCATAAGTTACATCTTTGCCGGAATTCTTGATTCCTTCGAGGATTAAATCTATGATTTCATCTTCAGTTCGTCCTCTTAAATATTTTTCTTGGCGAATGATGATATGGTCAAACATTCGGGCTGCAATTTCCACCTTTGATATCCTCATCACGACGGTCGCCAATACCTGCAATAATTCCAATTTTCTTGGTAGCTTCTACACTTTGTAAATATTCTTCGACTCCTTTTTAACCAGAAGCATTGTGATCAAAATCAATTAACACCTTGAATTTTTTTAAATGGTGTCATTTTGTATCAAATTAATAAAAAGTTATTCTCGAAAAAGGCTTTTTTTATGTTTAAGTATCAATTTTTTGTTTAGATTGCTTTATTACCGATACCTACTTTTGGACAATTGCAACCCGAAAAAGTAATCAATCAGCAGAACCAAACCTGGGTTTCCATTAACACCATTGCTAAATTTCGAGATCATTGGGGAATTAATGCTGATGTTCATATTAGAAGCAATGATTTATTTAAAGAAAATAGTTTTTACTTCTTAAGAAGTGGAGTAAGTTATATTCCTAGTCATACAATTTCTATTTCGGGAGGATTTGCCCATATGTGGCTTGCTCCAACAAATTAGGGATGGACTGCGTACTCTGATGAAAACAGAATGTACCAACAAGCACAATTGAACACAAAATATGGACAGATAAGTATTGTTTATAGGATAAGAAATGAACAACGCTGGCAAGAAAAAATTGCTAATGATATAGTTACCGGAGAAACTCGTTTCTCAAAAGTTGCATTTATTAGTTGAATTCAAGAAAAAAAAGGAACATCACTTATCGTTTCAGACGAGATTTTAATCCAATTTGGAAAGGATGTTGTCTTAAACACTTTTGACCAGAATCGATTGTGTATCGGAATCAAACAATCCATAAGCCCTAAATGGAGTTATGATTTTGGGTATATGAATATTTACCAACGAAAAAGTTCTGGTTACGAACACGATATGAATCATACTTTGAGATTGTTCTTTTATCTCAACACCAGTATTAAGCCCAACAAACCTGCGGGACATCATACTCTTGGTGATGATTAATTGTTGCAGTTTTAGCAATTCACTTCAAGTAAAATTCAAACCAAATGGGAATATGGTCTGAAATTAGTCGGGCTTGGTGCAAAGAATTAAAATTTTTGTAGAAGGGAATGATACCTGTATTTTTAGCGCTTGTTTTGGATGCATTATAATACATATTATCAAATTCAGATGCGAGACAATTGCCATTTTTACATTCTTTTTTCAAAGAGGTTTTTTGATTGATCAAAATTGATTTGTACCCCATTTTCTTCAAAGGATTGAAAACTATGTGCGATTGCGGACAGTTGAAATCACCCACAAAGATCAAATTCAGATTGGGATATTCCTTGGGTAGGAATTTAAAATATTTAATCTCCGTTTCAGGCTGTCTGTTTTTGGTTATTGCGTGAAAATTGGCCACCGTGAATTGCTTATTCTCGAATTGAAAAGTGCAGAAATAGGGTTCTCGGTCTATCTCCAAATGGTATTTCTTTTCGAGCCAAGCTTTTCCTATTTTCTTTATTTTATTGGTCTTCCAGAGAAAAGCATACCGCTCGGTTTTGTAAGCGTTACTACTCGTAGGTTCACTAATGACATAATCCCATTTCGCTCCCTGGCGATTGAGTTCGTCTGCTAATTTTGCTACAGTTTGTGCACCTCCATCACCTGCTACGACTTCCTGAATGGCGACAATATCAAAATCTGTGATGGTATTAGCAATAAAACTAATCTCGCTGTTTGATTTCGATTTCCCAAAGTTTTCTATGTTCCAAGAAAGGAGTTTGGGTTGGGAGAATAGGGAGGTGGTAAACAGTAAAAGAAAAAGAATGTAATTGAAGAATCTCATTTTTGTGTTGGTATTGATAATAATTTAGCTAAAGCCAATGATATGCAATTTAATATTCCCCAGCTGAAGTAAGGGCAATTAAAAGAATTAGGGTAATTTTTGTTTATTTCCAGATTTGAAGCTCTCCCAACTAAATTTCCCCCAGCTGTGCGAAGTCTCCCGACTCATACCCACTTCTGTATGCCATTACAACTTTATCAAAATCAATATTCATTATATCGGGTTGCGCAACCCCGCAACGGCTGTTAACTGTTGTGTTTGTTTTACTAGTAGGTTTGTATAAGAACGTCAGTCGGAATGTTTAATCCGATATGCAATTGTCGTATCATTTCTAATGATAATTTTCTTTTTCGGTTCAAAATTTCACTTGCACGACTTTTGAAGCCAATAATTTGTGCCAAATCGTTTTGATTATATCCCATTTGTTCCATTCTGAATTTAATAGCCTCGATTGGATCAGGCAAAGCAATCGGAAAATGTTTGTTTTCGTATTGCTCAATTAATATTCCCAAAAGTTCTAATTCATCACCTTCTTCAGTTGCTTTTTTTGCATCAAAAATTATTGCAAGTCTATCTAAAGTTTGATTATAATCGGTTTCTGTTTTTATAAGATTTATGTTCATAAACTAAATTGTGCTGCGTTAATTTTATCATATTCTGGGTGAGTTCCAATAAACCGAATCCAAATCATTTGATATTCGTAATTTATTTTAACTATCAATCTGTAACTATTTCCTTTAATATTAAATACTACACGATTATTATTTAAAATACTTGCGCTTGGATATTCCTCTTTTATTTCGTTTGGATTTTTCCATTCGGCTTTTTCAGCTTCACGAAACCACGCTTTTAATTGTTGTTCGCAATCTTCGTGTTTTTCCCAAAAGTCTCTTAATATTTCTTTCGCATTTACTCTCAAATCTTTTTTTACAAATGTATAAAACATTTACCCATATGGTAACAATTTGTATTTTTGTTATTCATATTTCTGTTTTTTTAGTTTTTGGAAAACATAATGTTCTACTATTACAGTGAAAGACTTCGCCACAGCACTTCAAGATTTCAAGAACGTTTTATTTTTATGGAAGTCTTCGGGTAGCGGGTCTTAAAATGGTTTACAATTTTTTAAAGCTAGGGTAAAACTAGCACTAAACTGCACAATTTTGAATATAGTGTCAATATAAAGTGAATATTGTGCACAAATATAAAAATAATAATTGTATTACAAATTGTCCAGTGCTTATTTTATTTTTCGAATACTTTTCGTACTAGAACGCGCGCAAATTCGCTCGATTTTGCAATCAAAAATCATTGCTTCTCCTGAATAATTTGAGCCAATAATTTCTTAGCGCGAAGTAGTTTGATTTTTACGTTACTTAGCGGTTCGTCAATTTTATTGGCAATTTCCTGATAGCTCATTTCCTGAAAATAACGCAACTGAATCACTTCCTGATAATGTGGTTTGAGTTCCTTAATGAATTGCAACAACTGCGAAAGGTTTTGCTCGGTGATCAATTCGTCTTCCGCTGATGGAGTGGTGTCGGCAATGTTGTAGGCTTGTCGGTCTTCGTCGTCCGTAATTTCGATAAAGAGAGAAGATTTCTTTTTTCGTAGTACATCAATGTGTACATTTTTAGCGATGGCAATCAGCCAAGTGTTGAACTGAAATTCAGGATTGTAACTGGCTATTTTGTCAAAAGCTTTGGAGAAGGTTTCAATAGTAATATCTTCGGCACTAGTTTCGTTTTCGGTGCGTTTGAGCATAAAACCATAAACCTCATTCCAATAAAAATCCAATAGAAAAGTGAAGGCTGCTTGATCGCCTTTTTTCGCTTTTTCTATCTGTAGGTCTATTTCCAATGTACCGGTTTTGAAAAAATATTGGTGATAAAGATATTCAATTGGGTGAAGATAAGCACAATTTCAATAATGGGAAACCAATACATCACATCTTTTTCTTTTAGTTTTCCAGCCGAAAAACCAAGAGTGATCCAAGCGAACAAATAACGAAATCCAATTAAGCTTACAACGATAATCCATTGGAATTGAAAAGCCAGTAAAACAATAGCTAAAAGAACAAAAAGCAATTGGGAAACATAAAAAAGAGCCAATTGAATTTTATCAAATGATTTGTAAAAACGAGCCGTTGAAACATGTCTTCTTTTTTGGGTAAACCAATCCTTGAATGACGTTTTGGGTTGTGAATAAGTGAAACTTTCTGGTGAATAACAGATGGTCGTGTTCTTGCTTTTTGCTACTTGATTGATAAATAAATCGTCATCACCCGAGCGAATTTTCATATGGCTGATAAATCCTTTAACGTTATAGAATTCTTCCTTTTTGTAGGCTAAATTTCGACCCACACCCATATAAGGACGACCTGTTTTTGCCCAGGAAAAATATTGCACAGCTGTAAGCATCGTTTCAAAACGAATGATTTTATTCAGGAATGAATTGGTAATTTTTTCATAAGCTCCATAGCCCAAAACGATGGTTTTGTGCATTGTGAATTGCGAACTCATCGTTGTAATCCAATCTTTTGAAGCTGGATAACAATCAGCATCAGTAAACAACAAATAGTCTTTTTGAGATGCTTTTATGCCTAGTGTCAGTGCATATTTTTTGTTTCCCCAAAAGGCTTCATTGTTTTCCACTTTTACTAATCGAACATTGGAATATTGTTTTTCAAACTCCTCGAAAATTTCCGTAGTGTGATCACTTGAGGCATCGTCAATTAGTATAATTTCAAAATCTGGATAATCTTGTTCTGCAAGTAAAGGTATAAACCGGACCACATTTTCGGCTTCATTCTTGGCACAAACAATTACGGAAATCGAGATTCTTTTTGGAGTAGATTTTTGAACTTTGGCGAAAGCAAATTTCCCAAAAATAATTAGATAATAGGCAAGTTGAACGGCAACTACTGCAATAAAAAAGTATAAAGTAAAGAGTAACATATAGGCTTGGCTTCTTTTAATCCCGATCCCGAAGTTTCGGGACGGGTCTGCAAATGTAATTATCAATATTCAAATAACCATCGATAAACTGCAATTTGTTTCAGATTATTCTATTCTTAAATCTGAAATCTTAAATCTGAAATCTTGTAACTAAATCACGTTTACTTCGGCTTCAATCTGAATGCCAAAAGTCTTGAAAATTGTTTCCTGAATGTTTTTAGAAACATCCAGAATTTCCTGTCCAGTTGCGTTGCCATAATTCACTAAAACCAAAGCCTGATTTTTGTGTATTCCAGCATCGCCAAAACGTTTTCCTTTGTATCCAGCTTGTTCTATTAGCCAACCCGCGGGAACTTTAACTTCGGTTTCAGAAACTTCATAGTATTTCATTTCGGGGAATTTCTGGTGAATTTTCTCGAAATCAGTTTTTAAAAGGATTGGATTTTTGAAGAAACTTCCGCTGTTTCCTAACTCTTTCGGGTCTGGCAATTTACTTTGACGAATGGCAATTACAGCATTGCTCACGTCTTTTAAAGTAGGATTTACAATATTGTGTTTTGCCAATTCTGTAGTAATATCACCGGAGGATGTATTGATTTTATGGTTATGTTTGGTTAGTTTAAAAACCACTGATGTGATAATATGTTGGTCTTTACATTCATTTTTGAAAACACTTTCCCGATACCCAAAATGGCAGTCTGAATTGGAAAACGTTTTTATTTCCTGATTTTCAATAGTCATCGCTTGGCAATAATCGAAAGTGTCTTTAATTTCGGTTCCATAAGCACCAATGTTTTGTACTGGAGTTGTTCCCACATTTCCCGGAATCAGCGACATATTTTCCAGTCCGCCAAAGTTTTGGTCGATGCTCCAAATCACTAATTCGTGCCAGTTTTCGCCAGCCTGACTTTCGACCCAAACAAAATCATCGGTTTCCTTAATAATTTTTTTGCCTTTCAAATCGATATGAATGACTAAGGCTTCGATATCTTTTGTCAAGAGCATATTGCTTCCCCCGCCAAGAATAAACTTTTTTTGATATTTATTTTGTGCCAAAACTGCTCTTAATTCATCCACATTGTGAACGGCGATGAATTGTTTTGCTTTGGCTTCAATGCCAAAAGTATTGTAGTTTTTTAAAGAAAAATTAGTTTGTATTTCCATAAATGGGAGTGCGTTTAAAACTGAAATCAAAAGTAAGTATTAAAATTTATATGAAAGTCCGCAATGCGCATTAACTTTATTTTTTTTGCCAAAGATTTCACTGATTTCACTGATTTTTGTCAACAAATCAAATTCACTTTTTTTTTCTTCTAATCTTTGAAATCTTTGGCGAAAATTATTAAAAAATATTCATTAAAATTTATTCGCATACGTTTTCATCCAAATATGCATCATAAATAACGGCATAATGTAAGGAATCATTTTGGTGTTGCCTTTTCTAAAATATTCAACTAATTTACAAACATTGATATACTCAAAATAAGGCATTCTGCATAGTTCACTTTTAGTAAACAATGCTATTTCTTCTTTGAATTCTACGGTTTTGGTTCTTTTTTATCCCAAATCGCAAAAGCAAAAATTGAGTGGAGGCAGCAGAACATTTTGTAACATATGGTGCGTACGATTTTAATAAAACCGCCGTGTTAGAGCGTGGTTTTATGTCAAATCCACTACTTTGTACCTCCAGTTAAAAGTCTTTGAAATTATTTTTTTGAGATTGCAAATGTAAGATTTCGTTAATGCTACACAAAACTAAATTTTTTTATGTATGTTTATTAAATCGTGATACTTATCTGCTATGATTTTCATATTGAATTTGTAATTTGCATTATCTTCTACAAATTGTCTGTTTTTTAAAACTGCAGTCTTTCTTATTTCTTGATTCTCGAATGCCCAAAGGATTTCTTCGGCCAGCATTTTAAAGTCGTCAATGGTTACGAGTTGCCCGTTTTCGCGATGTTTAACCCAGCTGAGATTTCCAGGAATTTTGGTTACAATAGGATAACAATTGGAAGCCATTGCCTCAAATAAAGAGGCTGAAACTCCCTCTGTTATTGGCATACTGATGTAAATATTTGAATTTTGTAATAATTCGGGTAATCTTGTATTTGGAATTCGTCCGGTAAAAAAGACTCTGTTTTCGATATGTAATTTCTTTGCTAAGCCTTTCAATTGTGAAAGTTCTTTGCCATCGCCAACGATAGTAAGTTTAAAATCAATTCCTTTCTGGTTTAAAAGATCAAATGCTTTTAAAATAATATCGTGGCGATAATCAGTGGTTAGTGATCGAGTGACGATAGCATTAATTTTGGAAGAATCTGCGGTGTTTTGATTGATGAATTTCAGTAAATCGATACCTTTTGGCAAAACCATAACTTTATTCATTTCGACATTAATAGCCTTCATTGAAATCGTCATTACTGGTCCCCAAGCGTGAATCAAATCGGCTTTTTCGAAAGCATAATGCTGAATTACTTTTTTTAATGGTAGCAAAAGCGACTTTTCTGGCCACAAATCGGTTCTGCCTTGTTGTGCAATAGCTATTGTTTTCATGCCAGTTAGTGCTGCAAGAAAACCGTAACTGGTGGTTCTCTCTGCAATTACCATATCGGGCTGATGTATTTTAATTATTTTTCTGACTTGAAAATGTCCCGTGCAAAATTCTAAAAGTCTAATTAAACGGCTGAAAAAAGAGTGGTTTGGCGTTTTTAATTCCCAAGAAATAATTTCGAAGTCGCCAAATTCCTTCAGACCATTCATCCATGTTATGGCGTCAGCTCTGTAGGTTTCTCCTAGAAAAAGTATCTTTCTTTTTGCCATTTGTTAAATTATTCTTCGGAAGTTAACGCCCGATTGATAAAATCGTTTAAGGGTTT
>CAMDGJ010000116.1 GCA_945897545.1 Flavobacterium psychrophilum | reverse complement strand
TTGAGTTTTTAACAGAGCTGCAACTTGTAAAAAATGTGGCTAACATAAACAAACTGCTTATTCCTATAATTGATATTTTTCTCATAATAATTTAGTTTTAATTAATTTTTTCGAATTGATAACTAACTTGTTTGTTTTGACCGCCAACATTAATTGTGTCTATTAATTGAAATGAATTCTCCGCTTGATTTGCCACACTCAATAAATAGCCTTGAGTGACTGTTTTAGATTTTGTTCCGGACTCAACAATTTTAAGCACAAAAACTCCTTCTTTATTAACACTCCAAACAATCGGAGAACTAAAAGCAGGACAATCTGATTTTGTCAAACTCATATTTCCTTTATTATTATTAGAAATAAAATGCCAAGTACTACCAACGAAACATTTAGAATCGGCGATTTGAAAAGAATTCACCGTAATATAATCGGAGCCTGGATAGCTCACATTAGTAATTTTCCAATTCCCCTTAATGGCAACTTGAGAACTTTTATCTAACTTTGTACCTGTAACTGGGGTGTTTGTTCCTGATGTACTTTTGCATGCATAGAACAAAATTGCCACTATTATCAATGTAATTATCTTTTTCATGTTTATGAATCTTTAAGATTAAACTTGTTGCAAATTTATAGTGTCTAAGGTAAAAAAAAAGTATCATACTATAAGAATCTTTTATCAAAATTTACGTTTCCGACAATTTGTCACTTGGGTCGTAATTGGTATCTTATTTGAGTAAATAATATGAAATTGTAAAACTAAAAAATAAATTAATATGGCAACTGGACAAATTAACGTTTCGGTAGAGAACATCTTCCCTTTGATCAAGAAATTCTTGTACAGCGATCACGAAATTTTCTTGCGTGAGTTGATTTCGAATGGAACAGACGCTACCTTGAAATTAAAACATTTAACAAGCGTTGGCGATGCCAAAGTAGACTATGGCAACCCAATTATTGAAGTAAAAATCGACAAAGAAGGCAAGAAATTGCACATTATCGACCAAGGTTTGGGAATGACTGTCTACGAAGTGGAGAAATACATCAACCAAATTGCTTTTTCCGGAGCCGAAGAATTCTTGGAAAAATACAAAGATTCTGCCAAAGATTCTGGAATTATTGGCCATTTTGGTCTTGGATTCTATTCTGCTTTTATGGTGGCTTCACAAGTGGAAATCATCACTAAATCATACAAAGACGAGCCAGCAGCACACTGGATTTGCGACGGAAGTCCTGAATTCACTTTGGGACCTTCTGACAAAACCACTCGTGGAACAGAAATTATTTTGCACATCGCCGAAGATTCATTAGAATTTTTGGAAGATTATAAAATCAAGGAATTATTGAATCGTTACAACAAGTTTATGCCTATTCCAATTAAATTTGGAACCCGAAAAGAGAAAATTGAACAAAAGAAAGGTGAATTTGTTGAATCAGAAAACAAAGACGAAATTTTCACAGAAGTAGAAGTAGACAACATCATCAACAACTCAAATCCAGCTTGGACAAAACAACCAACGGAATTGGCAGACGAAGATTATAAAAATTTCTACCACGAATTGTATCCAATGCAATTTGAAGGGCCATTGTTTCACATCCATTTAAACGTGGATTATCCATTCAATTTGACTGGTATTTTGTATTTCCCAAAATTGGGTAATGACATGCAAATTCAAAAAGACAAAATTCAATTGTACCAAAACCAAGTTTATGTTACCGATAACGTAGAAGGAATTGTACCAGAATTTTTGATGATGCTTCGCGGTGTTGTTGATTCTCCAGATATTCCGTTGAATGTTTCTCGTTCAGGATTGCAAGCAGATGGAGCGGTGAAGAAAATTTCGAACTATATCACTCGTAAAGTAGCCGATAAATTAAAATCTTTGTTTACAGAAAACCGAGAAGATTTCGAACAAAAATGGAACGACATCAAAGTGGTTTTGGAATATGGAATGCTTTCCGAAGAGAAATTCTACGAAAAAGCAGGAGCATTCGTTTTGTATCCAACGGTAGATGACAAATACTTCACATTGGAAGAATTGAAAGAAAATTTGAAGGAGAAACAAACCGACAAAGACGGAAAATTAGTGGTTTTATACGCCGGAAACAAAGAAGCTCAACACTCTTATATCGAAATCGCCAAAGAAAAAGGATATGAAGTATTGCTTCTAGATTCACCAATTATATCTCATTTGATTCAAAAAATTGAAGGTGACAATAAAGATTTAACTTTCGTTCGTGTCGATTCAGACCATATAGATAATTTAATCAAAAAAGAGGAAACTACGATTTCTAAATTATCCGATACTGAAAAAGAAAGATTGAAAACTTCATTAGAAACGTATATACCAAAAGCATATACGGTTCAATTAGAAGCTATGGACAGTCAAGCTGCTCCGTTTATCATCACACAACCAGAATTTATGCGTCGAATGAAAGAGATGAGTCAGTCTGGCGGTGGCGGAATGTTCGGAATGGGAAATATGCCAGAAATGTATAATTTGGTTGTAAATACCAATTCGGTTTTGGCTTCCAATATTTTGAATACCGAAGACAAAACAACCCAAGAAGGCTTGGTAAAACAAGCTTTGGACTTGGCTAAATTATCCCAAAATCTATTGAAAGGCGAAGAACTTACGGCTTTCGTAAAAAGAAGTTTTGAGATGATTAAATAAGACCGTAAGGTAATAGACAGTTAGATAATTGACCTGCAAGTTTTCACTTGCAGGTTTTTTCATTTATAAGAATTGTATTTTTGAAATAAAAAATGTCGTACTTTGAATGTTTACAATTAAAATTACTATACAAATGACACTACATATAGAGACTCCTGCGCTACTTTTTTCCGCAACTTCATTGATACTATTGGCTTATACCAATCGATTTCTTACCATCGCCCAAATCATTCGAAAATTAAAAAAGACCTATGATGAGGAAGAAAGCAAAAGCGTTTTATTAGAAATTAAAAATCTAAACTTGCGATTATCCCTCATTCGCTATATGCAAATGTTCGGGGTTTTGTGTTTGTTTCTTTCCGTCTTCGCAATGCTATTACTATTTATAGAACAGCAAATATCTAGTATTTATTTGTTTGGACTAAGTTTACTAGCCTTGCTCATTTCGTTGGGCATTTCGTTTTGGGAAATCAGTATTTCTATTGATGCGTTGCGTTTGCATTTGAGCGATTTAACGGAGAAAAAAGAAGAAAATTAAATACTTAGACTTCCTGAAAAAAGAATTCACTACAAAATTAAACCCTTTTACAAAATCTAAGTCCAACTTTTATAGCACTTTAGATTATGAACAACCACACACTTTGGTCCTTGCGACTCGGATATTCAGCAAAACAAGCAAAAACTATCGAAAAAATTGGCTTGAAAAAATTCTTGGAACAATCTTTTGAAACAAAAATTGATTCTAAAATTCCTGTTTTTATGGAAGACAGCCCTAAATCATTAAATGCGTATAAAGAAATTCGAAAAAAATATAAAGCAGCAAGTCCAGAAGAAGTAAAAGAATTACTCAAAAAGGAAGGTCAAACTTCCTTTGAAATGAAAGCATGGTGGATTGATAAAATGATAGAAGATGAATTTCCACTTCGTGAAAAAATGACTTGTTTTTGGCACAATCATTATGTTTCCACTTTCCAAAAAGTGAAAGTCAATTATTGGATTTTTCAACATAATCAAATTCTAAGAGTGAATGCTTTTGGCAATTTCAAAACCTTGACCAAAGAAATCCTCCAAAGCAACGCGATGGTGCGCTATTTGGACAATGTAGAAAATCGAAAAGACAAACTCAACGAAAATTTAAGTCGGGAATTGCTCGAACTTTTTACTCTTGGTATCGGAAATTATACCGAACAAGACATAAAAAACGGCGCTAAAGGTCTTGCAGGATTGGGCATAGGAGAAGAAAATGCTACGTATAGGAAATTTTTTGAGGATAATGAAAATTTTACTTACCTCGGAAAAAATGGCAACTTCAAAGTGGATGAAATGGTGGATGTCATTTTCGAACAACCGAACATTCCGTATCTGATTACTCGAAAGCTATTGAAATGGTTTATTTACGACAATCCAAAAGAAGAATTGGTACGTTATTATGGCGATTATTTCAAGAAAATGAATTTCGAAATCCAACCACTATTGACCAGAATTTTCACCGAAGAGTTTACCAAAAACAATTCGGGCTCCAAAATTAAAAACCCCTTGGAATACAGTTTACAATTAATGAATGAACTAAATATTACCAATTCCAACGGGAAATTAATCGCTTTTTTTCTGAGAGAACAAGGAATGGATTTATTCAATCAGCCCAATGTAAAAGGTTGGGACGGTGGAAATTCTTGGTTGACTTCGCAGGTTTTATTGCAACGAAACAATGTTGCCGATTTACTTTGCAACGGAAAAAATTTAACCCGAGGCCAAAAAGAAATGGATGAAAATTCTATGATGAAACAAAATCCAAATCGACAGCTGAACATAAAACTCAATTGGAACAAAGAGGGAAACAACAAGGAAATTATTGCCGAACTCACAAATCGATTATTATTTCAAAATGACAAAAATAACCAAGCCGATTTCGAGCAAATCTTAAAATACGATTTCGATAGCAAAACTGATGGCTCCGAAAATGCCGTAATGCGTTTATTCAATTTTATGGTAAAAACTCCTGAATTTCAACTCATTTAATTTTATCATTATGAACAGAAGAAATTTTTTAGCACTTACGGGAACTTTCACGGGTGGTTCGCTTTTATTGCCTAATTTTTTATACTCTTTTGGCAGTCAAACTAATTTGGTTTTGGGCGAACAATCTATCGTTTTTGTTCAATTGAATGGTGGAAACGATGGTTTGAACACGTTTATCCCGTTTGAAGATGCACTTTATTATAATTTACGCCCATCAATTTCCATCTCAAAAAGTGAAGTCTTGAATTCATCAAAAGGAATGGCTTTTCATCCCGAATTGAAAGGATTTGCAGCGATGCAACAATCTGGGGATTTGTCGGTGATACAAAATGTAGGCTACCCGAATCCGGTTCGCTCTCATTTTAGAAGTCAGGAAATTTGGCAAACCGCGCCAACTCAACAAGAATATATAAATGATGGTTGGCTGGGGCGTTATCTTGATTTGCAATGCAAGGAACACCAACCCACTGCAGGAATTAATATTGACAATATTGATAATTTAGCATTGAAGGGCGAAGAACCCAACTCGATTACTGTAAAAGATCCCAACCGATTTAGAACCAAAAGCAAAGCCGAAAATGACGATCAATTATCAAATAATCCGCAACTGGATTTTGTTCGAAAAGTAGCCAATTCCGTGGTGGAAGGTTCGGACGATATTCAGAAAGCACTGGCAAAATCAGCCGTTTCAGATGTGGTTTATCCCAAAACGGGTTTGGCTAAAAATCTGGAATGGATTTCGAAATTGATAAAAGGAAACTTGAATTCTAAGGTTTATTATACTTCGCTGGGTGGTTTTGACACTCACGACAATCAACTTGCCATTCACAAAAACAAATTGACAGAACTCAACGACGCCGTTTTTAGTTTCTATGAAGACTTGAAAGAATCACAACAATTGCAAAACGTGACTGTTGTGGTTTTCTCAGAATTTGGTCGCCGTGTAAAAGACAATGGAAGAGGAACCGACCACGGAACTGCTGCACCAATGTTTGTTATTGGGGGAAATAACCGCGGCAAAATCATTGGACGAAATCCCAATCTTTCGGATTTAGACAATGGCGATTTGAAACACGAAATTGATTTCAGAAGTGTTTATGCTTCGATTTTAAAAAACAAATTGGGTTTTGATGCTTCGAAAATTGGAATACAAAACAAAGCCTTGGAAGGTTTATTCTAAAAAAACTGAAACTTCCACCATTCAACTCATAACTGTACTGTACTTTTACACCTCATAAAAAAAATTAAAATGTTTGAAATTTCATTAACAGAATGGGTAGGTTATATTGCGTCTTTACTATTGATGATTTCGTTTTTAATGAAAAACATCAATACATTACGAATCATAAACTCGATTGGAGCACTATTGTTTGTTTCTTACGGCATTATGTTAGTTACATCTTGGCCAATAATTATTACAAATACGTTTATACTAGCGATTAATATCTTTTATTTAACAAAACACTTTCGGAGTAATTGATTTCATTTCTTGGCAAGCCACAAATACGCTATGTAAATTATACGTAATTATAAAGTTATAAATCTGCTTAATTACAATTAATTTAACAAAAATTTTGATTTTAAAATTCATTTATAGTAACTTCGTTTGAATTAACAATCTAAATTTAATATTATGAGAAAATTATTAGCAGAGTTTTTTGGTACATATTGGTTGGTTTTTGGTGGTTGCGGTAGCGCTATTTTTGCTGCTGGAATTCCAGATTTAGGAATTGGATTTACAGGAGTTTCCCTCGCATTTGGTTTGACCGTTTTGACAATGGCTTATGCCGTGGGTCATATTTCTGGAGGCCATTTTAATCCTGCAGTTTCTTTCGGATTATGGGCAAGTGGTCGCTTTTCTGCCAAGGAATTAATACCTTATATCATTTCACAATGCGTTGGAGCTTTTGCTGCAGCTGGAACTTTATTTGTTATTTGGTCTGGAAAAGCTGGAAATGTAATTGACAACACCAAGGCTGGAGCTTTTGCTTCTAATGGTTTTGATGCTTTTTCGCCAGATGGTTATTCTATGCAATCTGCTTTTATCGCTGAATTTTTATTGACAATGTTCTTTCTTCTTGTCATTCTTGGTGCAACAGATAAATTTGCCAACGGAAAATTCGCTGGTGTTGCTATTGGACTTGCTTTAACATTAATCCACTTAATCAGTATTCCTATTACCAACACCTCTGTTAATCCTGCTCGTTCTTTGTCGCAAGCATTATTTGCAGGTGGAGAACCTTTATCTCAAGTATGGTTGTTTTGGGTTGCCCCAATATTAGGAGCAATCGCAGCTGGGTTCATTTATAAAAATCTATTACAAGATCATTCAGAAGCATAATTATTTTTTTAAAATATATTTTAAAGAGAAAAGTAAAGCTAAAATCTTCGCTTTTCTCTCTATTTTTGTATAATGAATTCACATTTTCAACCTGAACCTATCGTTTTAAATTTGCCAGATGCCGAAATCATCTATTATCCTCATTTTTTTGACAAAAAAGAGGCTGATGCTATTTTTGACGAATTAACAAACGAAATTCCTTGGCAACAAGATGATATAAAAGTTTTTGGAAAAATCCATCCCCAACCTCGATTGACTGCTTTATTTGGCAACGAAGGAAAGCCTTATTCTTATTCAAATATAAAAATGCAACCCCATCCTTGGAGCCTGCTTTTGCAAAAAATAAAATCACATATCGAAAGTGTTACTAACACGAATTTCACCACCGTTCTACTCAATCAATATCGAGACGGAAAAGACAGCAACGGATGGCACGCTGATAACGAAAAAGAATTAGGAATAAATCCCGTGATTGCATCTGTAAGTTTTGGAACAGAACGCACTTTTCAATTGAAACATAATAAGGATAAAACCCAAAAAAAAAATATTATTCTGGAACACGGAAGTTTACTTTTAATGAAAGGAACTACCCAGCATTTTTGGAAACACCAAATTCCGAAAACGGCAAAACCAATAGGCTCTAGAATAAATCTAACTTTTCGTTATATCAAATAACAAAATTCTAGAAAAATCATTAGATTTGATATCTAATATCTTGTTTATGAATGAAATTGTTTCTTATTTTAATACTATTCCTTCATCACACAGAAGTCTAATTTTAGTAGGTGGAATTACAATTTTTTGGTTAATCGAAAATGCATTTCCACTTTTTAAATTCACCTATAAAAAGTGGCATCACGCTGGAATAAACTTTTTTATGACTTTTACCACCATACTAATCAATTTTTCTTTTGCCATTATTTTATTAATAACTTCCGATTGGACTATTGCCAATAATTTTGGTGTGTTACAATGGCTTCCGCCAATGTCGTTATGGCTTTATACTTTGATTGGATTACTATTATTGGATTTAATAGGCGCTTATTTAGTACATTTAGTTGAGCATAAAGTCAAATTTCTTTGGCGTTTTCACCTGATTCACCACACGGATACTTGGATAGACACTACATCGGCAAACCGGCATCATCCTGGAGAAAGTATCATCCGATTTGTTTTCACAACTCTTGGTATTTTAATCGTTGGGAGTCCTATGTGGATGGTTTTTATGTATCAAACCTTATCCGTTGTTTCCACACAATTTACACACGCCAATATTTCATTGCCTAAAAAATTAGATTATTTTTTTAGCTATTTTATCGTATCACCTAATATGCACAAAGTGCATCATCGCTTCACTTTGCCATATACAGACAGCAATTACGGTAATATTTTTTCGATTTGGGATCGACTATTTGGTACATTTATGTATTTACCAAAAGAAGAAATTATCTATGGAATTGACACCTATATGAAGACAGAAGAAAACAATTTATTAAAAAATCTATTAAAAATACCATTTCAAAAACCACGTTCTCCTGAAAACAACCAAAATCAGTAAAAAAAATTGCTTTTTGATAAAAAGTAATTATTTTTTTTATTAATATTGGTTAATAATTTGAAACCATAATCTATTAACATTAACCTTTACTATTGAATTAATTTTCACCTAATGAAGAAGAGTAACCGCAAAGAATTAACCTGGGAACAAACAGAAAAACTTGTTACGTTTGCCTTAGAGGAAAAAAATCCTTTTGAAATCATAAAAAAAGAATTTGGCCTAGCTGAAAAAGAGGTTCTGGAAATTATGAAAAAAAAGATGCCTGCAGAGAAATTTGAAATGTGGAAAAAGAAAGCTGCTGCCAATAAACCAAAACCAAAACCCCTGAAAATAGACGATTTTGATGAAGATTTAGATGGTAAATATTATATAAAAAACAAACTCGATTAAATTCTTAAACTCCTTTACAATAGGAGTTTTTT
>CAMDGJ010000115.1 GCA_945897545.1 Flavobacterium psychrophilum | reverse complement strand
ATAGAAATATTTGAATATGCTACAGTTGGTCAAGAGGCTTATCTTTGTACTGGAACACACGCATTTAATAAGCAATCAATGAATTTGATAACAACAAAAATTACAATTGGCAAAAATGTTTTTATAGGAGCAAGAGCTTTTATAATGCCAGGGATAACTATTGCCGATAACGCTATTATTGGAGCAGGGAGCTTAGTTACTAGAAACGTAGAATCAAATGCTATTATGGCAGGAAACCCAGCCAAACACATTAAATTTAGAACTATTGAATAAGATACCCATAACTGTAATTGTTTCCGTTAAAAATGAGCAACTTAATTTACCTTCTTGTTTGGAAAAACTAACTCGTTTTTCCCAAATAATTATTGTAGATTCGGGTAGTACTGATGACACTATGGATATTGCAAAAGCAATGGGAGCCGAAGTGCTTCAATTTCAATGGAATGGAAAATTTCCTAAAAAACGCAATTGGGCGCTCCAAAATGCAAACTTGCGGTATGAATGGATTTTGTTTCTTGATGCAGATGAATTTGTTACGGATGAATTTGTCAACGAAGTAGAATTTAAAATTCAAGATCCTACTCATAATGGCTATACCATACAGTTTGAAAACTATTTTATGGGCAAGAAATTAAGGTACGGTTATGGGTTTAAAAAGTCGGCTCTTTTTAAGAAATCCAAGGGAGCCTATGAGAAAATAGAAGAAGATTTGTGGAGCCATCTCGATATGGAAGTACACGAACATCCTATTATAGACGGAAATGTTGGGGTAATAAAAGCTAAGGTTGTCCATAAAGATTTCAAAAACTTAGATCATTACATAGCAAAACACAATGCTTATTCCACGTGGGAAGCCCAAAGATATTTGCAAATTAAGCAATCTAAAAATACGTATTTAACATTAAATCAGAAAATCAAGTACAGTTTACTAGACACAGGATTGCTTCCAGTAGTCTATTTTATAGGAGCCTATTTTTTAAAATTGGGTTTTTTAGATGGAAAAGAAGGTTTTTATTTGGCACGTTTTAAGTCGCATTACTTCTTTCAAATACAAACTAAGGTTGAATCATTAAAAAATAAATAAATAAAATCAATATGAAAAGAATATTAATAACAGGAGGAGCTGGATTTGTGGGTTCCCATTTGTGTAAAAGATTATTAAATGAAGGAAATGAAGTGATTTGTCTAGATAATTACTTTACTGGAGCTAAAAAAAACATAGTAGAATTGCTAGATCATCCTTATTTTGAAATGGTTCGCCACGATATTACAGAATCCTATCATGCAGAAGTTGATGAAATTTACAATCTAGCTTGTCCTGCGTCACCAGTACATTACCAATACAATCCAATTAAAACAATTAAAACATCGGTACTAGGAGCGATTAATGTTTTGGGACTAGCAAAACGCGTCAAGGCCAAAGTCTTGCAAGCCAGTACAAGTGAAGTTTACGGTGATCCGCTTGTGCATCCTCAAACTGAAAGTTATTGGGGACACGTAAACCCAATAGGCATTCGTTCCTGTTATGATGAAGGCAAGCGCTGTGCCGAGACTTTATTTATGGATTATCACAATCAAAATAATGTTGCCATCAAAATAATTCGTATTTTTAATACCTATGGACCAAATATGAATCCTGTTGACGGTAGAGTAGTTTCGAATTTCATTGTTCAAGCTTTACAGGGAAAAGATATTACGATTTTTGGAGATGGATTGCAAACCCGTTCATTTCAATATGTAGATGATTTGGTAGAAGGTATGATTAGAATGATGGGTTCTGAGCCCAGCTTTTTAGGCCCGGTAAATTTAGGAAATCCAAACGAATTTACGATGCTCGAATTGGCAAATGCGATTATTGAATTAACGGGGTCTAAATCTAAAATCATTCATCTAGACTTACCTCAAGATGATCCGAAACAGCGGCAGCCAGACATTTCTCTAGCCAAAGAAAAGCTTGAGGGTTGGGAGCCAAAAATACAATTACGTGACGGCTTGATCACTACTATTAGCTATTTTGACAGGCTGTTGTTAAGTCAACAGTAATTTTTTAAAATAAACTAATAAATATTTTTAATACAAAGGGCTACTGGTAACAGAAAGCCCTTTTTTTGTTCTTTTTGTATGCAAAAAGTCTACACTAAATAGTAAGAAGATCGTTAAAAAAAATCTAAAACTTTAAACATACTATAAGGGAATAATTCTCAAACTCCATTAAAACTTTAGCACATATTCTTGACCAAACTGAACTGTTATTTTTCACAACATTTCTAATGATAAAATTAAATACGTTTTTTTTTTTTGTTTTTCGTTTTTTCAAGCGGTACAAGATCAGTAGGGTGTTTTTGCATTTTTAACGAGTATTGTGGTGCTTCGTCGACAAAATTTTTTAGTAAAATACGTTTGTTTTAGTTTTACTTCAAATAATAGAAATATTTTTAGCTTAATCTTTTTATAATGATAATTACTATAATAACAGTATGTTACAATCGAAAGACTACTATTGAAAAAGCAATTAATAGTGTGTTACAGCAAAATTATGATAATATTGAATATATTATTATTGATGGTAATTCCAACGATGGAACACAAGAAATTATTGAATCTTATAGGGATAGAATAAGCCAATATATTTCAGAACCTGACAAAGGCATGTATGATGCTATAAACAAAGGTCTCAAACTAGCGACAGGCGATGTTATTGGTTTGATGCATTCTGATGATGAATTTTATGATAAGAATGCTATAAGAAATATTGCATCTCGTTTTGTCAATGATTCCAGTATAGATGGTGTTTATGGTGATGGTGTTTATGTTTCGAATGATAGCGAAGAGCGCTTAATTCGCAATCGAATAGGAGGAGGTTTTAGTCTCAAAAAAGTCAAGAGGGGTTGGTTGCCTTTGCATCCTACGGTTTATTTAAAGAAATCAATAATTGATAAATATGGTTTTTACAACCTTGATTTTAAAATAGCCTCTGATACAGAATTTTTGCTTCGCTATTTGTACAAGTATAAAATAAAGATGAGCTATATTAATTCATATATTGTTAAAATGAGAATGGGAGGCATGAGTACTAGTGTAAATCGCTCTTTTAAAGTTCTATATGAAGACTATAAAATATATAAATTTCACGGTTTAACCGCATTTCTAGCTGTATTTATGAAGAAAACTATTGCTTTAAGACAATACTTAGTTCAATGGTAACAAGTAAAACTATCCATCTAATCCTTTTTTTAAAAAGGATATTTCAAATTCTAACATAATCTTTTTATTTCAATACAAATTAAATTAATTAAACCTACTTAAATCAACCCCAACTACAATGAAAAAAAACTTCCCAATACTAATTGTTTTAGTTTTAGTAATTCTACAGTCTTGCACCACCAAGAAAAATATGTTGTATTTACAAGATTTAGATACCTATTCTAATTCGACTTTAAATTATGCAGCTACTAAAATACAACCCAATGACATATTAAAAATCAATATAAGTGATTTAAATCCATTAGTATCAGCACCTTTCAATATCTCAGATGGATTGGAAAATTTACAATCAGTAGAAATGATGCAATTATCAGGATATTTAGTAACTCCTCAAGGTAATGTTACACTACCGATTTTAAATGAAATTAAAGTTGGTAGTTTGACGCCAGCTGAAGCTGAATTAAAAATAAAAGAGCGCTTAATAAGTGAAGGATATTTAGTAAACCCTACTGTAGTAGTACGAGTCCTCAATAACAAATTTACCATTTTAGGCGAGGTGAATTCACCTGGCGTAAAAACTTTTACTGAGCAGTCCATCAGCCTTCTTGATGCAATAGGATTAGCAGGAGATTTGACGTATTCAGCTATTCGAAAAGATATAAAACTTATCAGAGAATTAGACGGAAAACGCTTAGTTTACCATATTGACTTAAGGACAGCCTCTTGGATGTCCGATCCAAATTTTCGAATCAGACAAAATGATGTTATCGTTGTTACCCCTAATAAGTTAAAAGTAAATAGTGGTGGTTTAATTAAAGATCCATTACAATTATTGGCAATTATAGCTTCTATCTTATCACTTTATCTACTTTTCCAACTACAATAATACAGATTTTAGTGCAATAATTTAAAGTATAGAACTTAATAGCGCTAATTGTTGTTTAATGCAATTACATCAAATTAATTAAAATTATTATGGATTTTAAAAAAGAATTTTTTAAGTATTTTCAATATTGGCCTTGGTTTATTATTAGTTTAATGTTATGCTTGGGTGCAGCCTTTGTTTATATAAAAACAGTGCCGTCTTCATATCAAACATCAGCTTTATTATTTATTGATAAAAAACAAGAAGATAAATCAAAAATTATAAACACAAACACCGAGGAAGAAAGAGATAAAGATAATTTAGAGGAAGAAATTAGGTTAATTACATCCAATGACTTTTTATTTAAAGTTGTAAAAAGTATGAATCTAAACATTAGTTATTTTGAAAAAGTTTATAAAGTAAAAGGTACAGCTATAAATTCAGTTCCTTTTATTATAACGCCAACCATAGCAAAAGATTTATTACCACAAGTTTCCTATGATATTAAAATTCATAGTCAAGGATTTACCATTATTGACCCAGAAAAGGAAAAAAGTTATACCGTTAATGGATACGATGGGAACCAAGAAATTGAAGGTTTACCATTTAAAATTCAATTAATTGACACAGCTAAGAAAAACCTTTCTTACTATTTTGAAAAAGAATATGTAGTTCGTCTTGAACCTACAGATATTGCTCTAAAGAATTTGAAGGCTTCGTTAATTGTTTCATCTGATGAAAAGTCAAAAGGAACAATAGAACTTGATCATATTGGGGTCAGTCCCATACGCTCTAGGAAAATACTTAATGAAATTATCGTATTGTTAGATAAAAGTATTGTTACCAACAAACAAAAGTTGTATGTCAAAACAGTTTCATATTTAAATCAAAGAATAAAAAGCTTTACTCAAGAGAAGGATTCTATCGAAAGGGTCAAAGAAAAGTTTTTACAAAATAATGATATACTAGTGATGGACAATTACATTGTAGAAAAAACGGCTGATAGAAGTATAAAGAACGAAAACTCTAGCCTTAACCGACGACAGATAGCTTTAACTAATTATGCAATTAATGATATCAGAAATTCGAGTGCCAGCAGAGCTTTAGGCACCGATTACAAATTAGAAGCACCTACAGTAAATCAAATGCTTTTAAATTACAATGCTAGACTTCTCGAAAGTGAATTAATTTTACAAAGAGCGCAAAAAAATAATCCGGCGTACATTAGTATAATTAATCAGCTAAATTCTCAGAAACAAGAAATATTAAACACCCTTGAAGGGTATTTAAATGTTCTAAATCAAACCAATAGAGCGAATATGTCAGAACAAAATATTGCTAATTACAAAGCAAAAGGTATTCCTACAAAAGACAAAGTATTAGGTAATATTAATAGTAATTTAAATACTAAGGAAGAAACATATGTGGCATTATTGCAAAAAAGAGAAGAAGCTGTTTTGAATGGTGCAATTTTAGAATCAAATTTAAAAACTTTAAATTCACCTGAAACAAATTATTCAGCTATTTTTCCACAGCCCAAATCTTTTATGTTAGGCGCTTTTTTGCTTGGTTTGCTACTTCCCTTTGGTGTAATATATTTTAGTTTACAAATGGATTCCAAAATACGCAATGAGGAAGATATTCAAAAAGTTAATGATACTATTCCTTTTCTGGGATATATGCCAAGAATAAGTTCGAAAGAAAAGCTAGACAACGGTGCAAATTCTCGCTCATTGTTAGCTGAGGCATCTCGCACCCTATTTTCAAACATAGCCTATTTATTGCCAGTTAAAACGGAAAATAAGGGAAATGTAATATTGTTTACGTCCTCTACTCAGCATGAAGGGAAATCCTTTTGCGCATTTCATGATGCAATAACTGTAAGTAATCTTAACAAAAAAGTATTACTCATTGGCGCTGATTTAAGAAATCCTCAATTGCATACCTATTTTGATTTAGATAAAAGTATACTAGGACTGACTAATTATTTACACAATAAAAACGACGATTGGAAAGGATACTTGATAAAAGCCACTAATTTTTCTAAAAATCTTGATGTACTATTCGCCGGAGAAATTCCAGCAAATCCAACTCAGTTATTAACCAATTCTAATTTCGAATCATTGATTGAAGAGGCAAAGGGGCTTTACGATTTTATTATTTTAGATACCGCTCCTGTTCAAATGGTGTCAGACATGCTCAATTTTAGTGCTTTAGCTGATGCTACAGTTTATGTGACAAAATTCGATTTCACGGATAGAAGTTCAATAGTTCGATTAAATAATTTTATTAAAAAAGGGCAATTGAAAAATGTTGGTATTCTAATTAACCATGTCAATTCGAAAAGTTCGTACGGCTATAATTACGGAATCAACTTTGGTTATGGTTATGATTATCAAGAAAAAAAAGCAAAAAAGTTATGGTTTAAAACGTCATAAATCACAATTTTTTTTACTTGAATTTTAAACAATCAATTAAAAAACTCTTATTTATAAAATTTTAAATAGTATGAAATGTCTAAGAAAGCTGTTGGCCTAATTTTGTTTTTTGTTATAGCTGCGATTTTTTATTATTCGTGGTTACCAGAACCTAATTTTAGTACAGAAACTTATTTGCCTAAATGGCTTTTGAACTGGAGTAATCAATATTACAATTTACGTACTAGTATTCCTTTTATAGCTGTGGGTTTCTTATTAGAGGACTTAACACAACAAATGAGTTCAATAGAATATATCAACAGAATTTTGAATTTTATACAAAATATTGCAATTTCAATAATTATCGTTTTTATAGCTGAAGGAGGGCAAATTCTAATTCAAAAAAGAAATCCAGATTTAATAGATGTTTTCTATGGTATTTTAGGGAGTTTGATAGGGGGATTACTATACTATTTAGGTACGATGCTATTTAGTTTTAAAAGATCCGGAAATGAGAAATAGACATAAATTTACCTTTTTAATTTTCTGCGCAGTTAATGATATGATTGCCATGATTATAGGGACTTTGCTATTTTTAAAGTTTGCTCTTCTAGAAGATGTTACTTGGAATGCGATGTTAATCAATAAAATGATTTCTATTACTATTTTAAGCTGGTTATTCTCATTTACTTATTTTAAATTATATCGGGTTGCTGTCCTTTTTAGTTTAGAAGAATTTTTTAGCAATAGCTGGCGCGCTTTCGTTACACAAAGAATCCTGTGGCATAGTTATATTTTTATTTTTAATGATGATCTATTATACTTTTTCGGTAGTAAGGCTAATTTGTTTCAATTAAGTTTTTTACTGGCTTATTTTTTATTTTCTAGAATTTTGTTTGCTCTCATTTCAACAAATATAAAAAAATGGGTGCTTATGCGTTATACAATAGCGATATGGGGATTTAATAAAACGAGTATTGAATTAGCCTCTCATATAGAAGCTCATTCCTATTTTATTCACTTTCGGGGTATTCTCAATGAAAATTCGTCTGTCAATTATGTAAATGTTAAAGATTTTAGGTTAGCGCTTTCAACTGCTATTCATAATGCATCTGTTGAGCAAATCGATGAGTTATTCATTGTAACAAATCCCGATCTTATTTCAGATTTGAATTATTTCTTTGAACTTGGTGATAAGCATTGTATGCGTTTAAAATTTGTTCCGGATTTTTCATTAATTTCAAAAAGACACTTTAGCTCGAGCAATTTAGATAATTTTCATATTATAAAGCCGCGTTATGAACCATTACAAAACGCATATAATCGATTAGTCAAAAGAATATTCGATATTGTTTTTAGTGGCCTAGTCATTCTTTTTGTATTATCATGGCTCTATCCTCTAATGGCTTACCTGATAAAGAAGCAAAGTGAGGGACCTGTTTTATTCAAACAAATGCGAACTGGCAAAAAAAATGAACCCTTTTGTTGTTATAAATTTCGAAGCATGTATAAAAACAGTGGCGATGAAAGTCAACAAGCTAAAAAAGAAGATGCTAGAGTAACGCCAATCGGCAGATTCCTCCGTCGAACCAGTCTGGACGAATTGCCGCAATTTTTAAATGTTTTTATGGGGAATATGAGCGTTGTAGGACCCCGTCCTCACATGATCAAACATACGTTTGATTACAATAACCATATTAATAATTTTATGGTTCGTCATTTTGTCAAGCCTGGAATTACAGGTCTAGCGCAAGTCTCGGGTCTTCGAGGCGAAACTAAAAAAGTAGTTGATATGAAGCGAAGAGTTAATAAAGATATCGAATATGTACAAAAATGGAGTCTGATTACTGATATTAAAATCTGTTTTTTGACAATAATAGTAGTAGCAATGGGAGATAAAAATGCGTTTTAAATTAATAAAATAGAATTTATGGATTATACAGCGTATTACTTTATTAGTGTGCTCACCGGAGTTTCAGTGACAGCTTACTTAATAGGTGAAAAATAGTATAAATATTATCTAGCTGCAATATTCAAAAGAAACAAGTAGATTGAATTTTTTATTTTCGCTTTTTGGATGGTCATTTTTTAGTTTATATCATTTTTTATAAGTAATTAGAATAAAATAATGTCGTATTTTATTGTTTATATGTAATATTATTTGTATATTTATCTCATTATGAGATATATAACACTTAAAAAAGAAGAGATTGAGGTATTAGAACACCTTCATCAAAATAGCCCTAATAATACCGTTAGAAAACGTAGCCAATGTCTTGTTTTATCGCATCAAAGACGCAAGATTAACGACTTGGCTTCTATTTTTAATGTCAGCCGCAGAACGATTGAACGGTGGTTTGATAGTTGGGCTGAAATCGGGGTTGATTCCCTTGCTATATCAGAGGGTAGAGGAGCGAAAACCCTTTTAAAAGACTATTCCGAAGAGGTTTCTGAGCAATTAAAACTTCACAATAGAAATTTAAAAAATGTATTAATTTACTTTGAAGTACAACACAATATTATAAT
>CAMDGJ010000114.1 GCA_945897545.1 Flavobacterium psychrophilum | reverse complement strand
TCACTAATAAATCTAAGGAAATTTTGATGGATGATTATGCGTGTCGAAATTCAAAAATAGACGTAATACCGCATGGGACTCATATAGTGCTTTGGGAACAAAAGGAACTATTAAAAACCCAATTTAACTATTCCGACAAAATTGTGATGTCCAATTTTGGCTTAATAAGCGAAAACAAAGGTGTTGAAACCGTTTTGTATGCTTTACCGGAAATCGTTGCGCAACATCCCGAGGTGATTTATATGGTCATTGGAAAAACGCATCCTGAAATCATTAAAAGAGAAGGCGAAAAATACCGCAACAAACTTACAGATATCGTGAGGGAACTTCAATTAGAAAAAAATGTAATTTTTATAAATGAATATCTCGAGCTAAAACAATTACTGGCGTATTTAACCCTTTCAGATATATATTTGTTTTCTTCAAAAGATCCCAATCAGGCTGTGAGTGGCAGTTTTGCTTATGCTTTGAGTTGCGGTTGTGCTGTAATTTCAACCCCCATTCCCCATGCTATTGAAGCATTAGCAGATGGAAACGGAATATTGCTAAAAGAATTCAATAACCCACTGGAGTTTCAAGAAACTATTTTAAACCTAGTTGAAAACAAAGAAAAAAGAATTGAGATGGGAAGAAATGCATACTCTCTTTCCCACGCAACTACATGGGAAAACATTGCTATTAAATACGGATTGTTATTTGGAGGATTAACGAATAAGGAAAAAGATCTAAGATTCAATTTACCACCAATAAAGATAGACCATATTAAAGAACTTACTACAGACTTTGGAATACTTCAATTTTCAAAATTTAGCCAGCCAGACCCTGAATCCGGATATACATTAGATGACAATGCAAGAGCTTTAATTAATATGGTGATGTATTACTCTCTTTATAAAGATAGTGAGGCTTTGAAACTGTCTGAAATTTATTTAACTTTTATAGAAAAAATCCAGCGAAAAGATGGTTATTTTGATAATTATAAGGATTTTAATCGTCAATTAACTACCCAAAATCTTGAAGTAAATCTTGAAGATGCTAATGGAAGAGCGATGTGGTCTTTGGGATATGTAATTTCCCAAAAAGAAATTCTTCCGTTAAATTTTGTGAAAAGGGCAGAAATTTGTTGGAAGATAGCTTCAGATAATATTAAACAAGTTTCATCTCCAAGAGCCATTGCTTATACTTTAAAAGGCCTATATTACTATCACTTAGCGCATTCTTTAGAAACAACAAAGTTGCAGATTGAGCATCTTGCAGATAAGCTATTGAATTTATATCAAATCAATTCAGCAGAAAATTGGGGCTGGTATGAAGATTATATGACTTACGTCAATAATGTACTACCAGAGGCAATGATGTACAGCCATTTAGCAACTCGGAATAAGAAATATTTAAAAATTGCAACCATTACTTTTGATTTTCTTTTATCTCATTATTTTATGAAAGGTCAGATAAAAGTAATCTCAAATCGGAGTTGGTTCAAGAAAGAAAACGAAAGAATATTTTATGGCGAACAACCTATTGAAGTGGCTACCACTATTATTACTTTGGATTTGTTTTATGAAGTAACCAAAAAAATTAAATACAAAGATCAGCTTGAACTCGCTTTCAATTGGTTTTTGGGAAACAATCACCTTAAACAAATTATGTACAATCCAGAAAATGGAGCCTCTTATGATGGGCTTGAAGACAAAATAATAAACATAAATCAAGGAGCTGAATCAACTTTGTGTTTTTTTAAAACGCGATTAATAATGAATAAATATGCAGAAAAAGCATCTTATCAAAAGAAAGTTCTGCATATTTAGGTTTAAATCATATACTTTTCAAACCTTCAATTAGCAAATCAACATCTTCTTTAGAATTGAAATGACTAAATGAAATACGCAAACTAGGTTTCTTCAAATCTTCATCCGAAAGCATTTCAGCCAAAACGTGAGAAGGTTTAATGCTTCCTGATTGACACGCGCTACCACGAGAAACCGCTATTCCTTTCATATCTAAATTGAATAAAATCATCCCAGTTATTTCTTCCTTAAACGGCAACAAAATATTCAAAATAGGATAGAATCCATCTCGGGTTCCATTAATTTTAAAAGCAGGAAATTCAATTGCGAGTTGAGCTAGTAAATAGTTTTTTAAATCTGAGATATAACTTCTTTCGGTATCCAAATTTGCATATGAAAGTTCCAAAGCTTTTGCCATTCCTGCAATCTGATGTACTCCTTCTGTTCCGGCACGCAACCCTTTTTCTTGTTCGCCTCCATAAAAAAGTGGCTGTAAACCTGAATTTTTTTTAATAAAAGCAAATCCAACTCCTTTTGGCCCGTGAAACTTATGAGCACTAGCAACCATAAAATCAATCGGAATGGCTTTCAAATCAATTTCTAATTTCCCTACAGATTGCACCATATCTGAATGAAATAACGCGTTGTGTTGCTGGCAAATTCGCCCCACTTTATCAATGTCTAAAACAGTTCCTATTTCGTTATTCACATGCATTAAGCTCACAAGAGTTTTCGTTTCCTTAGAAAGTAAATCAACTAAATTTGTAATATCAATTTCACCATTTGGTTTAACCACAACATAGTCAACCTGAATATTAAATTCTTTTTGTAAAGCCTCAACAGTCTGTAAAACAGCGTGATGTTCAATCTTACTTAAAATTATTCTTTCAATTTTTAAATCACGAACGGCAGAACAAAGTATCCAATTATTAGCTTCGGTTCCACAAGATGTGAAAATAATTTCTTGTGCCGAGGCGTTTAACTGTTTGGCAATTGACTTTCTGGAAAGTTCCAAAATACTTTTGGCATTCCGACCAAAACTATGCGGTGAGGACGGATTTCCATAATCTTCGGATAAAACTTTTGTCATTTTCTGAATAACTTCGGGATGAACTTGCGTGGTAGAGGCATTATCGAGATATACTTTTTTCATTTTATAAAATTAATCTTTATTTATGACATTCTCTTTTGTCTTGCAGCCACTTTTGATTTTAATTTGAAAATAAGTTTGGCATTAAAAACAAAAATTGAAACCACAATCAAGAAATGAGAACACAATTGTAGCCAACTTACCGGCTCGTGATAATAAAATCAGAGTTGGCTTCCTATTTATAAAACCTATCTATCCCCATTTCCAATCCAGATACTATTCTTTAAAATTAATATCAAAAATCGATGTTAAAATGCATGTTTTTGAACGAGAATGCTTTTGGAACAAATTAAAAATTCTATTTTTGTGGTAAATAGTATAAAAATGAAACGATTTCTTGGTGTAATGGCTCTTACTTTCGCTTTAAACAGTTGTGACGACGGAGATCTATCATTAGAAACCATTGATTTTGAAGATGCCACAACCCAAAGTTGCAGTAAGAATGACATCATTTATAAACTAAAAGACAAAGAATCTTTACTGTTTGAAATTCCTGAAAGTTCTTTTAAAAACGAGCCAACTAATCCAGATACTCCAACAATAATTGACATTGACAATTCAACCTATCGAGTGGTATATCGATTTTACAACGGAACGGTTGCCACTGATAATATTTGCAAAACTATTCCTCCAGCACTACCTACTGTTACTGATGAATGGATCGCAACTTCGGGTAAAATACAAATAATTACAACTGCTGTAAAAACAACAAATACTACTGAAAACAGTACAAGAATTACAGGTTACAATCACAATATTGTGTTCAAAAATATCACTTTTGCAAAAAATAATGGACCCCAAGTGTATGAGACTTTTCCTTTTGGAGACTATGTCACACCAAGTACTCCATTGCCATTTGGTTTTGACAAAATAGCGGAACAATGTCCTACAACGAAACAAATCTACAATTACTTGAGTGGAGAATCAATTACGATTGACAATATCGATCCTACATTGATTGTCAATACAGAAACAACATTAAACACGCCAAGAACTGGATTAATTAGCTCCTTAAAAAACAAACTAGCTTATCGATTGTATTCGGGTGTTTTAACGCCAAGTTATTTTTGTGCCACATCTGTTCCAGTACTTCCAGCAATAAGCGAAGAATGGAATGCAGTAAATGGTGTTGAGGGCATAAGCGGAATTATAGAAGTGACCACAATAAAAAGTGGAACTACTGCCTTCAAACATACGATTGTGATTAAAAATGCCAGCTTAAAAAAAGGAAATAGCGAGTTCAGACTTGGAGATAGCTATATTTATGGTGAATTTTTAACCTACTAATTCCTTATTTGCTATTTTGTTTGATAAAAACTTCTGTGGCACCAAGTCCATATTTTTGATAATTTGCGTCTTGAAAAGCAATATTATCATACCGACCCAATAAGAAATCCAACTCTGATTTTAATATTCCTTCGCCTACACCGTGTATAAAAACAATCTTCGGAATACGGTTTCTAATGGCGAATTCAACGTGTCTTTTTGCCGTTTCTGACTGCAAAGTAAGAATGTCGTAATTAGACATTCCTCGTTTGTTGGGTACCAGTTTTTCGATGTGTAAATCAAATTCAGGTACCGGCATTTCACGTTTGTCTTTGGGTTCTTTTACAAAACTTCTTGGTTTTGGAATTTCTTTTTGCTTCACAATTTCACCTATATTGATTCTTGGCATAGAATCCATTAAGTTGCTGATATTGTTTATTTTAATTAATTCATTGACAAAAAATGTCATCATAAAACCATCGACTGTTTCAATGGTAACTTCCTTGTCTTTGACTGAAACTACCACTCCATTTATAGCATCATCTAGAACCGAAACCTTGTCTCCTTTATTGAACATTTTTATTGACTTTATTTTGATTATTAAAAAATATTTTGAAATCCCATTCAAAAGTAATGAACTTTAAAACAACATCATTTATAATTAAAAAAGAATCTTTAACAATCGTAATTGAGTAAAACAAGTCAAACTTTTTTTTCCTAATTATTACTTCAATTTCTAAAAACACCTTACTTTTACATCATTGTGTAACAAATCAATTTTGTATTAATGTCAAAAAATAAATTCATCCAAAATATTGCAGCATTAAAAAGTAATCAGAGTATTAATTATGGTATCAAGACAAAAGTGCAAACCTTTACCGAAAAACTATTTTATACTTTATTTAACTCCAATGAAAATTTGGCTGAAAGCGTTGACGAACTAGAAAAATTATTTAAGGAAATTGCAAAAATCTCTTGCAAAAAACCAGATGGTATTCGCGATGAGATTTGGACGAAATTTTTAGAAAAACTGCCTTCGGTTCTTAATATGTTGAATAACGATGCCGCCTACATTTTAGAAAATGACCCAGCTTCAAACAGTATAGAGGAAGTTTATTTGGCTTATCCTGGATTTTATGCAATTGCAATTTACAGATTGAGCCACGAATTATTCCTTTTAGATATGTTGCTGTTTTCGAGATTGATGAGCGAATATGCACATCAAATTACGGGTACGGACATTCATGCAGGGGCAAAAATTGCCTCACCCTTTTTTATTGATCATGCCACCGGAATTGTAATTGGTGAAACGACTGTTATCGAGAAATACGTGAAATTATATCAAGGAGTTACTTTAGGAGCCTTGAGTGTGAGTAAAGACCTGAAAAGCTACAAGAGACATCCAACTGTGGAAACTAATGTTTGTATTTATGCTAATGCAACTATATTAGGTGGAACGACTACCATTGGAAAGAACAGTGTTATTGGCGGAAACACTTGGGTTACCAAATCTATTCCTGCCAATTCTATTGTAACAAACACCACCATCACCGAAGTGAAAATTAAAGCGTTAAAATAATATGCAATACAAAAAAATACTAGACTTAATTGGAAATACGCCTTTAATCGAAAGCGTAAATCTGGTAAAAAATAAAAACGTCACCCTTTTATTGAAACTCGAAGGAGATAATCCTGGAGGTAGCCTAAAAGACCGTGCGGCTTACAATATGATTTCGCAGGCAATTGAGCGAGGGGATATTAAAAAAGGGGATAAATTGATTGAAGCCACTAGTGGCAATACTGGAATTGCCTTAGCAATGATAGCACAATTATTCGATATTGAAATTGAACTTGTTCTTCCCGAAGATTCAACTAAAGAACGCACCCAAACTATGTTAGCTTATGGAGCAACGGTGATTTTGACACCAGCCAGCTCAGGTATAATTGGATCTAGAGATTATGTAGATCAAAAAATGAAAAATGGCGGTTACATTATGTTAAACCAGTTTGCCAATGACGATAATTGGAAAGCCCATTACAAAACTACAGGTCCAGAGATTTGGAAAGATACTCATGGAACTGTTACGCATTTTGTGGCAGCAATGGGAACTACAGGAACTATTGTAGGTACTTCGACTTATTTGAAAGAAAAAAATCCCGCAATCCAAATCATAGGAGCACAACCCAGCGACGGTTCACAAATTCCGGGAATTCGAAAATGGCCGCAAGAATATTTACCGAAGATTTTTGATCCTTCTAAAGTGGATAAAATTATAGAAGTGAGCGAAAAAGAAGCACGTGAAATGACCAAAAGATTGGCTAAAGAAGAAGGTGTTTTTGCAGGAATGAGTAGTGGTGGTTCTGTGACCGCGGCGCTTAAACTGGCTAGCCAGTTAACATCTGGAGTAATCGTTGCTATTATTTGCGATCGAGGCGATCGCTATTTATCGTCGGATCTATTTGATTAAGACTTCCTCTGTAAAATAAAAGGCTCGAATGAACACCAATCGAGCCTTTTTTCATAAGTTACCTTAAACTAAACTAGCAGCAGTACTAATTTCTGTGTTGAATAATTTTGAAATAGAACAATTTTTTTCTGCTTTAGTTACCAATTCTTGAAAAACTTTATCAGGAATTCCTTCAATTTTAGCCTTTACCGTTAGGTGTGAACTTACAATTCTTCCTTCTAATAAATTGATGTCACATTTAGTTTCGATACTTTCAATCTCGAAGCCCGCTTCAGTTATAAACGCTGAAAGTTGCATTGTAAAACATCCTGAGTGAGACGCAGCTAACAGCTCTTCTGGATTTGTTTCAGCCCCTTCTTCAAAGCGAGATTTAAATGAATATTGAGTGTTTACCAATATTCCACTTTGCGTAGATAAATGGCCAGTTCCTTCTTTTAGTGCGCCTTTCCACACTGCAGTAGCATGTCTTATCATAATTCTACTTTTTAATATGTACTCAAATTTAAGGCTTTGAAAGACAATATTCTAAAACTTTTTTACTTTTTTAACGAAATTTAAAAGCTTTCCTATTTCAATTCTTTACTCTAAACAATCAAGTTATTTAGATAGGTTATACTGAGTGAAATACTTATTTTTGTTGCATAAACAATTTGTTTATTTTCAGCCCGAAATAAAACTACAAATGAAAAACCTGAAATCAATTTACTTTATCTTTCTTCTATCAATCTTTATGGGACAAAATACAGAAGCTCAGGACTGGGCAAATTTAAACAAATACAAAGACGAAAACTCCTCTCTCCTTCCTTTGGCTCCTAGACAAAAGCGAATCGTATTTATGGGAGATTCCATAACCGAATTTTGGTCTGTCATAAACCCCGAGTTTTTTATGGGAAAACCCTACGTGAATCGAGGCATTAGCGGACAAACCACGCCCCAGATGCTCATTCGTTTTAGAGCCGACGTGATTGATTTAAAACCCGCAGTAGTACTACTTTTAGCCGGAATTAATGACATTGCTGGAAACACTGGACCATCAACCGAAGAAATGATAATGAACAATATTGCTTCAATGGCTGAATTAGCCAAGGCCAACCACATTAAAGTTATTTTATGTTCCGTGCTTCCCGCATTTGATTTTCCTTGGAGAAAAGGATTGGAACCTGCCGAAAAGGTGGTGAGTCTCAATAAAATGATACAACAATATGCTGATGCCAATAAAATCCTTTATTTGGACTATTATTCCGCAATGGTGAATGATCAAAAAGGATTGAACTCCGCTTATTCAGACGATGGAGTGCATCCCAATAAAACAGGTTATGAAGTTATGAATCCACTTGTCGAAAAAGCAATTCAATTGGCTTTTCATTAAGTTTTTACATAACAATTTGTGTATTATATCGATAAATAATCCCAATTTTAACATTAGATTAAACTTTTTTATATATTCGGAGTCAAATAACCTTAAATTAGGAATATATGGCGTCACTAAACCCAAATACAAATGTGCTCGGAACTGTTTTTGCGAAGCACTTATTGCGAAGAGCCAGTTTTGTATATTCCACAACTATAATAGATCAATTTTCGGGACTAACCCCATCGCAAGCCCTTGACTTGTTGTTTGTTGATGAAAATTTAACAGTGGCTTTGCCCTATGATCCAATGCCAACTGATGCCCCGCATGGTTTTTGGACGGAATCTACCAATACACCTTCAAGTTTTAATAATCAAAACAGAAAACGCTCCATTATAGCAGGTTGGTGGTGGTTTAATGCCATCAATAGCAACACTTTAAAATTTAAATTAACCCATTTTCTTTCCACAAGATTTACAGTAGAAAAAAGTGCATGTGGAGCTTCTACTTATTTTTATGACCACATTCGATTGCTACAATTTTATGCAGTCAATGGGAATTATAAAGAATTGGCTAAAAAAATGACACTTGATTATGCAATGCTTAATTATTTAGACAATAACTCAAATAGTAAAACGGCTCCGAATGAAAATTATGCTCGAGAATTTTTGGAATTATTTACTATAGGTAAAGACCCCCAAATAGCAGCAGGAAATTACACCAATTATACCGAAGCCGATATTGTTCAAGCAGCAAGAGTATTAACGGGATTTAGATTCAAATCCGATAGGTCAGTAATTGATAGCACAACAGGAATACCTAAAGGATATAATGTTTTTTCATCACACGACAGTACGAGCGCAAAAGTTTTTAGTTCCGCCTTTGGCAATACCACCATCACCTCTGCAACGGATGCGAATGGAATGGATACGGAATTGAATTCTTTTGTAGATATGGTCTTCAATCAACCCGCTACTGCCAAAAACATTTGCAGAAAAATGTACATTTATTTTGTAAAAAGCACC
>CAMDGJ010000113.1 GCA_945897545.1 Flavobacterium psychrophilum | reverse complement strand
GAGGCGTATTTAAAACAATTAAATCAATATTTTTTTCTTTACATAAAACAATTATTTTTTTCAAATAAATGATATTGACCTCAGAAAAATTTGCGATTTTGGTTTCATTAAAAAACTGCAGTTGTATTCTTTTATCCATTGATTTTTTTCGGGATTCAACATTATAAAAGCCATTTTGATAATATCCAAAAAAGGAATACTTGTCTTTTTTTCTTAGAACGTTGACGATTCCTTTTTCGAAAATATTTTTAAAATACAACATTTCATCACTTAAATTACACTTTATAAATTTCACTTTTTCTGAAGCGGGAAGTATAAAAAAATAACGCGAAGTAATTTCCTTATTGTATTTTCCAAACACATAATCATCATAATAAGAGGATAAATTATGATAGCTAAAACCTAAATAAACGGTTTTTAATTGTTTATTTAATGCTATTATTTTTTTTAGCTTTTGATAACTAAAATAATAGGATTCCCCATTTTGCGAAAAATTAATGCCATCAGTAATTAATTCATCATTAATGCCGTTTTGCAAATGGGAATCGCCTATAAACATTGAGTTTTTATCGACTGAACAAATGTAGTCACTAATTTTTTTTGAATTCAAATAATCAATACATCCATAGAAACAACAGCTGATAATCATCAAAATTCCAAAAAATTTTAAAAAATGTAATAGAAAACACCTCATTTGTAATCTCTATTATTAAAATTGGAAGTAAATAAACTGTTGTTCGGCTCCATTAAAATAGAAAATAGCAGCTATAATAATATAATAAAAACTCCATCGTAATGGTTTTGGCCAAGACGCGCCAAAATGGGCTATGGCATATTGATTTTGTCTTCCTATCCACTCAATTATTATAAACAGTCCGATTAGTGCAAATAAGACCAAAGGGGTTACCGTTGGTGTCGTGAATAATGATTTCGTGAAAATCCCAGAAATATAGCTCAAAGCATGTGTTACATTTTGTGCCCTGAAAAATATCCAAGCAAACACGGTAAGCGAAAATGTTACGATCATCAAGAACAATTCTTTAAAACTTGGCAATAACTTACCCTCCGCTACTGTATCAAGATTATTTCTATGGGTATTGAAAATGATGGACGGCATAATATAAAGCGCATTTAATAGCCCCCAAATTATAAACGTCCAATTGGCGCCGTGCCAAAAACCACTTACAATAAAAATGATAAAAGTGTTACGAACTTTAATCCAAGTACCTCCTTTACTACCTCCTAATGGTATATATAGATAATCTCTAAACCAAGTTGACAGTGAAATGTGCCATCTTCTCCAGAATTCGGCGATATCACGAGAGAAATACGGAAACGCAAAGTTTCTTAATAAATCGATACCAAATAATCGTGCTGTTCCGAGTGCAATATCTGAATATCCTGAAAAATCACCATAGATTTGAAATGCAAAGAAAAGTGCTCCTAAAACTAAGTTGCTTCCCGACTGATCTGCTGAATTATTAAAAATCTGGTTGGCATAAGTGGCGCATTGGTCAGCAATAACAACTTTCTTAAAAAGTCCCCACAAAATCTGTCTTAAACCATCGATGGCAACAGCATAATCAAAAGTTCTCTTTTTCTGAATTTGCGGTAATAAGTGTGTGGCTCTTTCGATAGGGCCTGCTACCAAGAGCGGAAAGAAACTAACAAAAACCGAATAATCTATGAAATTCTTTTCGGCTTTTATTCTGTCTTTATAAATATCAATCACATAAGACAGTCCGTGAAAAGTATAGAATGAAATCCCCACAGGAAGTATGACATTTAGGGTGTAAGGATTGATTTGAAATCCAAAATTAGAAATCATACCAGCAAACGAATCGATAAAAAAATTATAGTATTTGAATATTCCTAAAAAACCTAAATTGATACTTACACTTAGAATAAACCAAAACTTTTTTTGTGCTTTATTTTGAGAATCACACATTTTCAAACCTGTGTAATAATCTAAAAGTGTAGAGAAAATAAGTAAAAATAAAAATCTCCAATCCCAGCAAGCATAAAAAAAATAGCTAGAAACCAGTAATAATATATTTTGAAGTTTCAAATTTTTATTGAAAACAAACCAATAAAGCAAAAAAACTAGGGGTAGAAAAAATGCGAAATTTATGGTATTAAAAAGCATAAATTAATTTGTTTTACTGATGCTGTATTATTTATATTATAAGTGACGTTGATTACAATTTGTTTTTTAAAATACCAGTTAATTTAAGTACTACAGTATTTATAAGATCTTTTTCAATATAACAAATAACACTAAAATATATAACTATACCTGATAATGTTTTAATTGCAAATCCGACCAATAATGAAAAATGTGTTAATTGGTTAATCAAAATAAGGCCCAACGCCATAATCAAAGCCCCTAAAATACTTCCCTTTAATGTCATAAAAACTTCTAATATTGAAATATTCAGTTGCCGAATAGCTGTAGAATATATAGGATAGAATAATAAAATACTTGCTATTAAATAGGAGTAAGCCATTCCTTTTATTCCAAAATTAACGCCAATACTAAACGCAATTATCAAAACAAAATTAACAAATAATGACACTCTGAAGGCTATATTTGCTTTTCCCAATGAGTTGTATATCATTCCATTCAAAAACAATATCGACTGAAATGTTCCTACAATACTGAGAATAGACAAAAGTGGTATCATTCCTGCCCAACTATTACCAAAAAATAAGAGCACAAATTCTTTTGAAACCAAGCATAAACCTACCATGGCCGGAAACGTTATTAGCGAAATGTACCTAATAATTAATAGATAATATTTTTTAAAGGCTACCAAGTCATGCTGTTTTTTGGCAAAAGCAGGAAACATAACTTTTGTAATTACAGAAGAAACATTTCGCAACGGCAATAGCATCAATGAATAGGCTCTAGTGTAGAGACCAAGATCAGTACTTCCTAAAACTCGTGCAATTATAAAATTATCAAAATTCCTAGACCAATAATTCACGGAAGTATCTCCCAGCACATTTAATCCAAAACGGGATAATTCTCTTACCTTAGATTTGTTAAAAACAAAAGACGGGTACCAATCTGTTGATAACCAATACAGAATTGAATTTATACTAGAAGTAACTATGGTCATCCAAACTACTGACCAAACCCCATAATTATTAGATGCTAAAATAAAAGCAATTGTATAACCTGCTGTAATTGCAATCCAATTAAAAATAACTTTTTGCTTAAATTTAAGTTCTCTAACTAATAGATTAGATTGAACCGAAGTTATTGAAGAAATAATAAAAGATAAACAAATAACCCTAATTAGAATAGTTAGCTGCGGTTGATTGAAAAAAACACTTAATAATGGGGCTGAAAAATAAAATAAAATATATAGAAAGCAACCTATTCCAAGATTTAACCAAAATACGGATGAGTAATGCTCATTATCGGCATCTTTTTTTTGTATTAAGGCTGTTCCAAAACCCATATCAATAAATAAGGCAGCAAAGTTTGTAAAAATGGTTACCGTCCCAACCACGCCAAAAACTGATGGGGGTAAAATTCTAGCCAAAAATATCCCGAAAATAACAAATAGTACTTGTGAAATTATTTGATCGCTAAACGACCAAACTAAACTCTTTTTAACTTTACTTTTTAAATTCACCCTACTATTAATTTAATACTGTCGCCCAGTTTTTGATGATTTTATCACTAAAGAAATAGTCTTTGATTGCCTTTTTATTATTTATTGCTTGTTTTTTACAAAATGCATAATTGTCAACTACAAAGTCAAACTCATTTGTCAATTGATTAAAATCATCTACTTCAAAATATTCAAGTTTTGCTTTTCTGAATGTTTTGTATGGTAGCCAGGAAGCTGTTATGACCACATTTGATGCGTATAAAAGCTCCAGCATAGTACCACTTAATGCATCCGAATCTGGCATATGAATAAATATATCCGAAGCGAGCCTCGATATTGCAAGTTCTTCTTTAGAAAAATATTCTTCTAATAATACATAAGTATATTCACTTTCGTCAAGAGCCTTTAGTATTTCCTTTTTATATCGATCTTTTTCTAATCCTTTTATGGCATAGTTTAAGTTAACTATTAAATGAATTTTCTGCTTATTTTTAATTTCCTTCAAAGCATTAATTATTTTCACATGGTTGATAAACACTCTACCGTTATGACCAATTAATACATTTAATTTATTTGTAGAATAATTATACTTTAACTTAAAATCATGAATTAAATCTTTAGAGTCCTGATTTAAATCAATTCCATCATATATTGCTTCGTCCGTTGGGAAAATTGCAATTTTTATTTTGTCCTCAAGTGACCTTCCATATTTAGAGAGTATAATTTCTTTCAATTCTAACGATTGACAAGTTATATAGGTCGATCTATCTAATGATTTTTTAACGAAATAATAATTTAGTATATCTGTTGTTCTTAATAAATCAGAACCCCAAAATGTACAAACAATTTTTTTGTTTTTTGGTACTAGAAATAATTCTCTCAAATAGCTATACTGCATATAATGAAAATGGAAAGTATCATAGTCTTTAAAATTATCATTTTGAATAAAAAAAGCCTTAGATTCTGTTTGTTTTATAATAAAATGAAAAGATTTAAGCAGTTTTCTTTCTACAAATAAAATAAAAAAAAACGTTTGGTATAAATGTTTATCAAACAGGCAAAATACTATCGCTTTTAAAAAAGATAATGCGCTTTTATTTCGATTAATGTTTTCATTATTATACATCCACGATTCATTTTTCACTCCTTTTAAATCTTTAATATTAGGTGCAGAGATGAAAAAAGAGTTTTCATATTTTTTTAAAGTACAATATAAAAAAGAAAGGAAATTACTTTGTTCGACGCCTAATACAAGTATTTTTTTCATAAGAATTAATTCTTCTTCGTTAATAACCCCTGTGTTTTATTGTACTCACTCCATTCCCCCGTATCAAACCAAGAAGCTTCACTAACCGGGAAAACTCCAATATTTCCTTTCCTTTTCTTTACAATATCAATTAAATCTGTTATGTGAAAAAAAGTGTTTTCAGGGATTTCGTTTAATAAATGTGGTTCTAAAAGATACAAGCCGCTATTTATCATGAAATTTAGTTCTGGCTTTTCTTGAAGGCTAACCAATTTACCATCCTCGGCTGTTTCTAGGGTTCCATAAGGTATTGAATAGTGTTTTAAGGCTGCAATGATTGTAATTTCATTTTTATTTTCATTGTGATATTTTAATATTTCTGAATAATCTTCTTCAATAAGAATATCACAATTGCTTACAAAAAAAGTGGATTTCAATTTTCCTTTAAGTAAAGATAAACTTCCGGCTGTACCTGATGGCTTTTCTTCTTTAAAATAATTCAAATTATAAGGTAAATTCTGTTCTTTTAAATAAAATTTAATTAATTCTGCTTTATAATTAACTGAAATAAAAAAAGTGTCACTTCCGTGTTTATAAAATCTTTCAAAAATATGCTCCAACATACTTTTATCACCAATAGGAATTAAAGGTTTCGGAATTACATTGGTTAATGGTTTTAATCTAGAACCTATTCCTCCAGCCATAATAACAATCGGTAAATTAAATTGGGCGAATTGAATTCTTTGCGTTTCTTTAAAAACATCTTCCCAATAGTAAATTTCAGCTATAGAATTATCTTCTCCTATTACAGGACAAAATTCCATTCTATATTCAATCATCATCTTTTTTATACTTTCAAAATCATCTGTTTTTCTTGCAACTTTGATGTTTTTTCTAATTATTTTCTCTATCGATGTATTTAAGTCATAGTTTTTAATAATTGCCCTTTGAATGTCACCCGCACTTAATAGCCCAAAAAAATTGTTATCAGAAGTAACAATAAGTAACTTTCTTTCTAAAAAGTCCATTTTTTTAAGAGCTTCAATTAGGGTGCAACTTTTATCAATGTATATCATATTAAAAGAATTAATTTTTATCGATGAATAGTATTAATTGAAATGCTTCTGCATATTCTACACCTGCAATTGCGCCTCTATATGTAGCCAAGGCTTCAATATTCCTTAAGCTTCTTGGAAAAGGATGTTGCGCAATTTCAGATTCAAAAAGACTCATAATTTGAAGTTTTTTATTTAAAAAATCAGATATATCTACAAAATAATTTGGTATAAATACCTTTTCATGAAGAGCTGGAGCAAATTCAGTTTCAGAAATACACTCATATAATAAAACCTTTTTTATAAAGGGATATCTAAAAGATTTGCAACACGACATTACGGCATCAAAAACGAATCGATGATCTGAATGTGCATCAGATCTATTAATAGAATAGATAATTTCTGGTTTAATCAAATTAAAAATTTGAGAAATTTGAGGAATCATTTTCAAAACTGAGCTAGATTCAATTTCACCAGTTGGGAAATCTAATTTAAAAACATTATCAAACCCAAATTCCTGTTCTACCTTTTCAATTTCTAATTTTCTAGATTCTATTCTTTCATTCGAAAATCCTTGGCGTTCGAAAGCTGCTGTTATTATTAACCAAGTTACAGCATCTCCATTTGCTTTATGCTTTAACAATGTTCCTCCAACTCCTAAAGTTTCATCATCTGGATGAACAGATACTACCAATACTGATTTCATAGTTTATATTATATAAATTCCTTTTTTTATCACTTCACTAAATTCATGTTCAATTAGCTTTATCGAACCATCGTATGTTTTAACCTCAATATATTGTTCATTTACATCTAATACTTTGCCTGGTTCTATATTCTTTAATTTATTGTGACCTATCTCTGATCTCCAAATTTTAATTTCATTTCCATTAAAAAAAATGTGAGCACCTACATATGGTTTTGTCAATGCTCTTACAAGATTTTGGATAGCTTTACTTGACATCCTAAAATCAATTAAACCATCTGGTCTTGATCTTTTTCTCCAAATATTACCAATCGTTACATCTTGTTTTTTCAAAATATAACTACCGTTTGCTAACTCTGGAATAAATTTCAAAACTTGTTTCTTAGCTTCTTCTGATAATTTCTTATACAATTTAGAAGCATCATCATCATCTGAAATAGAAACTACGCTTTGATTTAGAATGTCTCCGGTATCTGCTCCTTCGTCCATTTTAAAAAAAGTTGAACCCGTTTCTTCCATGTTTAAAAACAATGCCCAAATAATAGGATGTCTCCCTCTATTATGAGGCAAAAGTGAAGGATGGTATCCAATAACACCTAATTTAGTACAATTCAAAATCTCTGTTTTCAGCAAAAAAGACCATCCAAAGCAAAAAATTACATCCGTATTCAATGATTGAATCCAATTTATAACTGATGCTTCATTAATATCTGTAACGTGTTGGAAGGGAATGTTAAACTTCAAAGCGGTTTGAGATAAATCAAAAAAGTCGTCATTAAACTTAGATTCACTTTTTGTGGCTATTCCAACAACTTTAGAATTAGATTCTTCTAAAATAGTCAATAAAAGCTGATTTGAAAACTCAACACTTCCTATAAAAAATATATTCATGACTTATTATTTTTAGATTTATTTATCGGATTGCGGACTTTAACAAGTTGTTAAAACATTTTTATCTATTACTTTAAATACTCCAAAATTTGATAAATCCGAATTAATAATTTTTTTTTAAATTGATTACCCATATGTCTAAAAACTTAGGCCTTAATATTCTCTTCCTGGATTTCCAACTATTGTTTTACCATCTGGCACATTTTTAATAATGACCGAACCAGCACCAATTACAACATCTTTACCTATTTTTATATTTTGTTTTACAACCGAATTTGCGCCTATAAACGTTCTTTTTCCTACCGAAACATTCCCAGACAAAACAGCTCCTGGTGCAATATGAACCGCATCGGAAATGACACATTCGTGCTCTACTATACATCCTGTGTTTAGTATGCAGAAATCACCAATTGTTGCAAGCGGATTTATAGCTACATTTTTACTAATAAAATTACCATTGCCGATAATTACATTTTTAGAAATAGAAGCTGAAGGATGTATAACGTTTTGTATTTTTTTATTTTTCAATAAAATTATTTTTGCTATTTTTTCTCTTATGGTATTATCTCCAATTCCAAGAATAAAATCACAATTAGAACTCCATCCTTTAAATAACTCATCGCCTTCAAATCCAATATACTCTAATTGATAAGGATTAGTTGGTACGTCATTAATTTCGGCATAGTATTTTAAATTTATCATTGCAGAAATTGCTGCATCTGCAACAACAAAACCATGACCTGAATAGCCAACTATTATTACTTTTTTATCGCACACTACTTGGTATATTTACAATTCTATCTTCTAAAAAAATAGCATTTACTTGTTCATCTTTTTGACAATTTTGATACATAGGTAATCGAAACATTAATTGCCAAATGGGTATCGTCATCACTTTTGCATCATTAGTCTGTTTCAAAAAAGATTCTCTATCCTTTTTATTTTCTAATTCTACACACATTAACCAATAATTAGCTTTAGTGTTGGCTGTTTCGGTTCTAAATGTAATTCCTTTATTTTCAAAAAAAGCAGCATATTGCAGGGCTAAATTTCTTTTATCATCCAAAAAACCATTCAATTGTTCTAGTTGAGCACAAGCTAAAGCGGCATTCAAATTGGGCATTCTATAATTAAAACCTATTTCGTCATGAAAATATTCATACGGATGCGGAGTTTTAGCTGTTGTTGTTATATGTTTGGCTTTATCTCCTAAAATTACATTATTAGTAACTATGGCACCACCACCTCCAGCAGTAACTATCTTATTTCCGTTGAATGAAAAAACAGCAACATCACCAAAACTTCCTGTTGGTTTATTGTGATATTCACTGCCTAATGATTCAGCAGCATCTTCAACAACTGGAATTTTCCACTGGTTGCAAACCGTTATAATTTCATTTAAATGAACCGGAAATCCAAAAGTGTGCATTGGTAAGCAAGCTGCAATTTTTCTTCCTGTTTTTTTATTAAAACATCCATGTTCTCGCAACTCTCCATATTGCTCCAAAAAATTTTGTAATGCTTTTGGAGATAATCCCATAGTATCAAGATCGACATCAATAAAAACAGGATGTGCATTATTATAAGCTATTGCATTCGCTGTAGCAACAAAAGTCAATGCCTGAGTCAGCACTTCATCATTACTTTTTACTCCAACTAATTGCAG
>CAMDGJ010000112.1 GCA_945897545.1 Flavobacterium psychrophilum | reverse complement strand
TCTCAAAACCACCGGATTTGAATCGATTGTTAAATACAGTTCGCAATGCATTAGATAGAAAACAACTCGTTATCGAGAATAAAATTCTCAAGAAAAAAGTCAGCAAGAACTACGAAATGATTGGCGAAAGCGAAGCCATCAATCGCATTAAATTGATGATCGAAAAAGTGGCACAAACCGAAGCGAGGGTTTTAATAACGGGACCAAACGGAACTGGAAAAGAACTCGTTGCCCATCAATTGCACGAAAAAAGCCAGCGAGCAAATTTTCCACTAATCGAAGTGAATTGCGCTGCCATACCAAGTGAGTTGATAGAAAGCGAATTGTTTGGTCACGTGAAAGGCGCTTTTACGTCGGCGGTAAAAGACCGTGCAGGGAAATTTGAAGCTGCGGATAAAGGAACTATTTTCTTGGACGAAATAGGCGATATGAGTCTCTCGGCTCAAGCCAAAGTGTTGCGTGCTTTGCAGGAAAATATGATTACCAGAGTGGGTGCTGACAAAGACATCAAGGTTGATGTTCGTGTCATTGCAGCAACTAATAAAGACTTGAAGAGAGAAATTGCCGAAGGTCGTTTCCGTGAGGATTTGTACCATCGATTGGCGGTAATTTTGATTAACGTACCATCGCTGAACGAAAGGAGAGACGATATTCCGTTATTGATTTTACATTTTGCCGAAAAAATTGCTTCAGAACAGGGAAACGCAGTTAAAGAATTTTCCACAAAGGCAATCCATTTATTACAGGAATACGATTGGACAGGAAACATACGCGAACTGCGAAATGTGGTCGAACGATTAATTATCTTGGGCGGAAGTGAAATCTCGGAAAGCGACGTGCAGTTGTTTGCTAGTAAATAAATAAACTGTTGTAGGTTGTAAGTTCTAAGTTTTATATGTTTTGAATTGTGGTATGTTTTAGAACCCACAACTTATAATTTAAACTTACAACCCGCAACCTACAACCTACAACTCAAAAAATGAAACTAAAAAAAATAAACGAAAACCTGCAACAAGCACTCATCGAAGATGGTTTGGTTGAAGCCAACGCAATGCAGCAAGAAACATTTTCGACCCTGAAAAGTGGCGCAGATTGCATTATTATTGGCCCAAAAGGAAGCGGAAAAACAACGACAATCGTCATGAACGTGATTCAGAAATTGGTAGGATCCAACGAAGAATCACCTCGTGCCTTGATTATTGTCGAAGACAAAGCCAAGGTGTTGGAAATGGAGGAACTTTTCGAAAAATACGGAAAAAATTCTGGTTTAGAAGTCTATGGAGTGCACGACAAAGGCGATATGGAATACGACAAGAATTATATTTCAACGGGAATTGATGTTTTGATTGGTACACCTAATAGACTTGGCGAAATGTTTACCACTGCTGGTTATAATGTTAACCGATTGAAAATGTTTATTCTTGACGATGCCGATCCAATTTTGAAACTGCGTCACGAAACCAAAATTATGCGTATTTCTAATAGCATCAACAAAACCCAACGCATTATTTTTTCGGAAGATTTTACAGAGAGAATAGAAATCCTTGCGGATAAAATGCTTGTTGAGCCTTTTGAATTTGATTTTGGAGCGGCTGAGGATGAAGATTTTGCAGAGGAAGAAGAAACAGAAGAATAATAAAAAAATATAGATAGTATGGGATTAATGAAAGTGTTTTCAGGAAGTGAGATTTTGGCCTTGGCTTTGCAGGTAAAAATTGAAGAAGTTGGGGTGGATACCGTTTTAAAAAATAATATTCAGTCGGCTACATTAGCAGGATTTGGAAATTCAGGTCAAGCGGTTGAATTGTTTATCCAAGAGACCGATTTTGCAAAAGCCAATCCCGTGATTGAGGAGTTTAGGTTGAGTATTTAACCTAAATTTCAAAAACATAAAAAACAGAGAATGAAATATAAAATGCTGGTCGTAGATATGGACGACACTTTGTTGACCGACGATCACGAAATATCAAACGAGAATGCAACAATGCTTTTGAAAGCACAGGAAATGGGCATTTATGTAGTTTTAGCTTCCGGAAGACCAACTTCAGCAATGTTGGCTTACGCCAAAGAGTTGCAATGTGATATCAATAATTCCTTTATGATTTCTTTTAATGGTTCTACAATTACTGACTTAAAAGAAGATAAAGTGCTTTTTGAGCACGCATTAACAAAAGAACAAATTCATTCCTTGTATGATTTTAGTAAGGAAAATAACACACATATTATTACTTATTTGAATGGGCAAATCATCAGCGAAAGGAATTCAGAATATATAGATATTGAAAGTACTATCACGGGTCTAGAGCTTGTTATTGTTCCAAATTTTAAAGAAGCAGTGACCACTTCGGCAGTAAAATGTTTGTTGCTGGAAGAACCAGCTTATCTCAAAAGCGTTGAGTCTTTACTTCAAGCCGCAATGCCTGATTTAAGTGTTTGCATGTCGAAACCATTTTTTCTTGAAGCTGCACCAAATGGAGTTGACAAAGGAGCTGCAATTCAAATTTTGGCCAAAAAACTAAAGATTCATCAAAGCGAAATCATCGCCATAGGAAATGCAGGAAATGATTTGACGATGGTACAATATGCAGGATTGGGCGTTTGGGTAAATAATGTTGATGATGAATTAAGGGAATTTGCTGATGTTATTGTAGCATCTAATAACGACCACGGTGTTGCCGAAGTGGTGAGGAGATTTATATTGGAAAATAACAATTGATAAGATTTTTATATGAAAAAACGATGGTCCTATTTTTATTTTTTCCTTCTTATATTAGTAATTTGTAAATTAGTCTATTGGCTTTTTACAGCTCCAAACCCTGACGAAGCTTACTATTGGCTTTGGGGTAAATATCCTGCACTATCTTATCATGATCATCCTGGTTTACAAACCTGGACTCAAGGTTTGTTTCATTCCGTTTTCGGAAAATCATTTTTTGTTTTGAGATTACCTGCCTTCATTTGTACTGCATTTATAGCATTTTTATATGTCAAAATTCTGAGAAAATTAAATTGCAAGTCGGATATAAAAATAGTCGTACTGACCATTTTTAGTCTGCCATTACTTTTTTTATTTACTTCTTTTGCTTGGCACGATTATATGTTGATTACATTTTGTTTGAGTTCTAGCTACTTTTGGGTAAATTATTTTACCGATGTTTGGGATAGCAAAAAAGGCAAAACGATTGATTTATTGCTAGCTTTTGTTTGTATTGGTTTGGCTGTTTTATGCAAATACAATGCGGTTTTTGTGGCAATGGGTGTATTGTCAACAGTGGTGTTCAACAAGCCCTTTCATCGTGTTTTCAAGGATTATCGGGTTTACTGTGGTATTTTGTTGTTCCTTTTAATCATCTCCCCAATTTTTATTTGGAATTTGCAAAACGGAAATGGGTCTTTTAAGTTTAATTTGCAACAACGAACGCTTGCGCCACTTTTAGAAGGTCGCTTTAGAGGAAACATATTTGGATTTTTAATAGGCAGTATTGTATTGCTTACACCTACAATTTGGTGGGCAATTTTCAAAAGTAAAACATTGCAAATTAATTCGCAAAATGACATTACAGTCAACAGTTATGCGATAGTTTATCAAAAATTAGCCAAGAATATTTTTCTTTGTTCAAGCCTTACATTTTTGTTTCTCTCCACGTTTTCTGTGGTTTTGTATTATTGGAATATTCCTGCTTATCTTTTATTATTGCCGCTTATAGTGGTTTTTTTACAAGAACAAAAGCCCAAAATTCTTTTATTTACGCTAGGTTATGGAGCATTCGTAAATGTTTGCATCGTGATTCATTTTGCCATTTTACCGCTAAATAGTTTTCTCTCCAACGTTGAGGATAAAGACGGAGCGTTTCATTACGGCTGGGAAAAAATAGATCAAACAATAATCCAAACCATTAACACAATCCCACAAAAGGTGCAGCTTTTTACCACATCATATAGGTCTGCATCTTTGTTATCTTTTCAGCTGAATAGAAAAGATATTTATTCGTATTCCGAGCGTTTTGATCAGTTTGATTATTGGACAAATGGTCGAAAATATAACAGCAAAGTCGCATTAATATTGGCGGATGATAACGAAACCATAAACCCAGAATTAGAAGAGGTTGTTGCAAATATCAGCGTAATTGATACTATTGCCATCGAAAAACTAGGATATCCTATAAAGAAATATTATTTGTTCAAAGGAGAGATTAAAAAACAGTATCAGTATAATTGACTCTTGAATTTTTAATGTTAATGTCTTTAAAAAAAATAAAGCTGTAATGGGACTTAAAAATAAATTTAACAGGAAATTATCGACCGCATATCCAATAATTGTAGACTTCTAAAATTGCCTAATTCCTCAATTAATCTATTTTTGCCCGCTCCGCAAAGTCTCCGACTTTGAGGATGTGATTTTCAGTCTCCGACTGAACATTAATAACAATTCTACATCGCTAAAATTGCCCAATTCCTTATTTAAACTATCTTTGCCACTTTTAATTTTTTAGAGGTTTGAAGTTTCTAACTTCTAACTCCTAACTCCTAACTTCAAAAAATGATTACAGTTAACGATATTTCTGTGCAATTTAGCGGGACAACTTTATTTAGCGATGTTTCTTTCGCCATTAATGAAAATGACAAAATTGCCCTGATGGGTAAAAATGGAGCAGGAAAATCAACGCTTTTGAAAATTATTGCGGGTCAAAGCAAACCTTCGACGGGCAATATTTCGGCACCAAAAGAAGCAGTAATTGCTTATTTGCCCCAGCATTTATTGACCAAAGATGGCGCAACAGTTATGGAGGAAACTTCCAAAGCTTTTGGTGAAATTTTTAGCATGAAAGCTGAGATTGATGAAATCAACGAGCAATTAACCGTTCGCACCGATTATGAAAGTGATGCGTATATGAAATTAATCGAAAGAGTTTCAGACTTGAGCGAAAAATTTTACGCCATCGAAGAAGTAAACTATGAAGCTGAGGTGGAGAAAATATTAACGGGTTTGGGTTTTGAGCGTGAAGATTTCTCGCGTCAAACTTCGGAGTTTTCAGGAGGATGGAGAATGCGAATTGAGCTAGCCAAAATCCTTTTGCAAAAACCTGACTTAATTTTACTGGATGAGCCAACGAACCATATGGACATTGAAAGTATTCAATGGCTAGAAGATTTCTTGATCAATTCAGCTAAAGCGGTTGTGGTGATTTCGCACGATAGAGCTTTTGTCGATAATATTACCAATCGTACTATTGAAGTAACAATGGGGCGAATTTACGATTATAAAGCCAAATATTCCCATTATTTAGAACTCAGAAAAGACCGTCGTTTGCACCAACAAAAAGCTTACGATGAACAACAACGAATGATTGCTGATAATAGAACTTTTATAGACCGTTTCAAAGGCACATTTTCTAAAACGGATGCGGTGCAATCTCGTGTCAAAATGTTGGAAAAGCTCGTTATAGTCCAGGTTGATGAGGTTGATACATCAGCATTGAAATTGAAATTTCCACCAGCAGCGCGTTCGGGGCAATATCCTATTATTGTAAAGGAAATGTCTAAATCCTACGGCGATCACGTGGTTTTCAAGGATGCTAATATCGTGATTGAAAGAGGGCAAAAAGTAGCTTTCGTGGGTAAAAATGGGGAAGGAAAATCGACGATGATCAAAGCTATTATGAAAGAAATTGGTATCGATGGCGGAAGTCTAGACATTGGCCATAATTCACAAATTGGTTATTTTGCCCAAAATCAAGCTTCTTTATTGGATGAAAATGCCACTATTTTCGAAACCATTGATGATATTGCTGTAGGAGATGTTCGAACAAAAATTAAGGATATTTTGGGGGCTTTTATGTTTCACGGTGACGACGTGACTAAGAAAGTAAAAGTGCTTTCCGGTGGTGAAAAAACGCGTTTGGCAATGATAAAATTATTATTGGAACCGGTAAACTTGTTGATTCTTGATGAGCCTTCAAACCATTTGGACATGAAAACCAAAGATATTATCAAGGACGCTTTGCGTGATTTTGATGGCACTTTGATACTGGTCTCGCACGACAGGGATTTCCTAGATGGTTTAGCTACTAAAGTTTTCGAATTTGGAAACAAAAGAGTGAAAGAACATTTTGAAGATATTGCAGGATTCTTAGCTCACAAAAAAATGGAGAATTTAAGAGAGATTGAAAAATAGTTTTTAAATTCTAATCCCGGGCGGAAGTAATTCTTTATAAACAGGATTCTTTTTAAAGAAAACAACTATTTTGGGAAGAATAGGAACTACTTTTAGTTTTCGTTCTATTGCAATTTCCATAATGTTTTTGAGGAGATTTGAAATAAATTCTTCATCATCGAAGGTGTCAGGAACATTGATTTTTGTCAAAAATATTTTTTTCTCTTGAAAAGAATATTCAACGCTAAATAATCCTTTTTCGGTTATTGTTTCAAATTGTCTGGCAAAAGTATTGTCCTTGATTTCAATAGTAACTGAGGCTTCCATAATAATTTAATTAGTAATTTAACTTTCATAAAAAAGGAATGCAAAGTTATAGTTTTGATATTCAATATCAAACAATTTTTTATTATAACTTGATATATGATTTTTCTTGTCAGTTAATACATCTGACTGTAATGTTATTGAACTTTAATAGTAATTTTTTTTCTTTGTTATTTTAGTATTTAAAAACAATTTGATTCCAATAAAAACATTTAAATTTACATAATTTGTGAAGCTATTTTCAATTCACTTTTGTAGAAAAGGTAAAAACCAATGATGAGTAAAATACCCGTTTATATGATGCCGGGTTTAGCGGCAAGTTCTACTATTTTTGAGAGAATTATTCTTCCAGAAGATGTTTTTGAAATTGTCCTTTTAGAATGGGAAATACCATTAGAAAATGAGACTTTATCCGAGTATGCAAAGCGAATTACCCATAAGATTATTCATCCTAATCCAGTTTTGATTGGTGTTTCCTTTGGCGGGATTTTAGTTCAGGAAATGGCGAAATTTATTGATGCAAGAAAAGTCATAATCATTTCAAGCGTTAAAACTAATCTTGAGTTTCCTAGAAGAATGAAAGTGGCAAAAACTACGAAAGCTTACCAACTGATTCCAACAAATTTGATTGCAAATGTTGAAAGTCTTTCTAAGTTTTCTTTTGGAACGACAATAGACAAAAGGCTCAAATTATATGAAAAATTCCTTCGCGTTAGAGATAAGCGCTATTTAGATTGGGCTGTAGAGCAAATAATTTTATGGGATCGAACGATTGTAGATGTAAATGTAATTCACATTCACGGTGATCAAGATGATGTTTTCCCTATAAAATACATTCGAAATTGTATAGTTGTAAAGGGAGGAAGCCACGTTATGATTTTGAACAAATACAAGTGGTTTAATGAAAATTTGCCTAAAATTATTTTGGAATAAAAAAAGGCGATAAGATATTTTCTAATCGCCTTTTTTTCTTTTTACCTCCCTCTCCTTTGGAGAGGGTTGGGGTGAGGATTATATTTTCTTCATTTGATCTTTCATCATTTTAATTTGATCAGAAAGCATATTTTGTTTGTCTAATTTTCTTGCTTCATTCAGTAAATTGGTAGCTTCTAGCTTTCTTCTTCGACTCATAGCTATTCCGGCAAGATTCAATTTGGCAACAGCCAAATCCATATCCATAGACAATCCCAACTCTATTGCTTTCTTGAAATATTTTTCAGATTGATTGAGATTGGTCTGCGAGAGCATAATGCCGTGTAAATAATTAAAATAACCTTGTTGCTTTCTAACCAAAGCTCCTTCTGGGTTTTTGATGTAAGTCAACCATTTTTTAGCTCCTTCGAAGTCTTGTTTTCTTAATTTTAAGAATGCCAATAAAATAAATTCGTTTTTAAAGTATAGAAATATTGGAAATGCGCTTAACAATAGTAAGAAGATTCCATTGCCAATATTGGACTCAATAAATTGCCAAACGGCAGCAGCTATGATGAGTGCAGCGATAATTAGTTTGATATTTTTATGAAACATAGTGTGTAATTTTATAGCAGCAAAGATAGTAAAAGGAATTAAAAAAAAAATTATAAAACCACTTGCCAGAAATAAAAGTCTTTGTATATTTGCACTCGGTTTTAGAATAACAATTATTCTAAACAATAAGACATCGTAAATACATTTTTTAAAGATACAAAGCAATGAGCAAAAGAACGTTTCAACCATCGAAAAGAAAAAGAAGAAATAAGCACGGATTTATGGATAGAATGGCTTCTCCAAATGGAAGAAAAGTACTAGCTCGTCGTAGAGCCAAAGGAAGACACAAATTAACTGTTTCTAGCGAACCAAGACACAAAAAATAATGATTAGTAATAATCAGTATCAAGGCGTTACTATTTTTTAGTAGCGCCTTTTTTTATACCGCGTCATCAAAAATATTTCAAGTTTTAGATTTAAAGGTGTTCAGCTAACCTTAAACCTTGAACTTTCAACCAAAAAACCAAAAAAAATGCCAAAAGACAATTCTATAAAATCAGTTTTAATAATAGGTTCAGGTCCAATCGTTATCGGTCAAGCCTGTGAATTTGATTATGCAGGCTCCCAATCTGCGCGTTCCATTCGTGAAGAAGGAATTGAAGTGATCCTAATTAACTCGAATCCAGCAACGATTATGACTGATCCATCAATGGCAGACCATATTTATTTACTACCGTTGACAACCAAATCCATTATTCAAATTCTTAAAGAACATCCACAAATTGATGCCGTTTTGCCAACAATGGGCGGGCAAACCGCTTTGAACTTATGTTTGGAAGCTGACGAAAAAGGCATTTGGCAAGATTTCGGTGTAAAAATGATAGGAGTCGATGTTAATGCCATCAATATTACAGAGGATAGAGAGCAGTTTAAACAATTACTTAATAAAATAGGTGTTCCTGCGGCTCCAGCTGAGATATGCACTTCCTATCTTAGAGGAAAAGAAATTGCGCAAGAATTTGGTTTTCCATTGGTGATTCGTCCGTCATTTACTCTTGGCGGAACTGGAGCGGCTGTTGTTTATAAAAAAGAAGATTTTGATGAGCTGTTAACAAGAGGTTTGGAAGCTTCACCTATTCACGAAGTCTTAATTGACAAAGCTTTGATGGGCTGGAAGGAATACGAATTAGAATTACTTCGAGATAATAATGACAATGTTGTGATTATTTGTTCTATCGAAAATATGGATCCAATGGGAATTCATACTGG
>CAMDGJ010000111.1 GCA_945897545.1 Flavobacterium psychrophilum | reverse complement strand
TTTCTGAAGATCCGCTGAGTGTCCTCCATCCCTCAGGAACACCTCCCATAACATAAGCACGGTATTTAGGAGCTGCGTTGGTTTTGAAATAATCAATTATAGCTTGAGATGTCGCCGTTGTTAAACTACGGTCTTTAAAACCAATACCCCAAATAGCCACTACTGGTTTTCCATTCTGTTTTACATATTCCGGCTTGTTAAGGATATCATAGGTATTAACAAGATATTCCCAATCTGCTACAATTTTTGCATACATAGTAGCATCAGTTACTCCACTCATATCATACATAACCGCATACTTTCGGTTATATTCTGCAGCCGATTTAATTACATTATCAAGTACTTTGTTTTTTGCTTTAAACAGAGGTGAACCTTGAGTTTCTACAGAAGTTAAAAAACGTTGCAGATAAATACCATGCACGTTGTAGTTGCTCATCCACTCAAAATGTTTGCGTGTCGTACTTAAACTGTAAGAGGAGAATAATTGGGCGTTTGAGCCATCAGAGTTGGTCATATTAGTGTTAAATTTATCTGTATATTCAGACATGTCAGGCCACATATCTACAGTTAAATTTGCGGGGCCGGGGGTAGTGCCGCTTCTAAACCAATGAGTCCATGGATTGTTTGTCGCCGAACCATCTCCAGGAGCTAAAAACCATCCTTGATACCCCATCATTACTTTGTTAGTGAGTTGATCCTGCGAAGAAACTGAATTGGAATAAACTATTGTTAAAAACAATATAAAAAGGGATACAATTTTTTTGGATTTCATAAATAACACAATTACACTTGGAATATTTAAAATTAAGATAAAATACAATATAAACATCACTGTGCTTTATAATTTAAAATAAAAGCACAATACTATGTGCAATAATAATACCCGATACTTAACAATACATTAATAAACCATTAATTAAAAAAAATTATTCAATTATAACTTACTAAATTAAATTAGTCTTTTTTTTCCAATAAAATTTCATAGTTAATGAAAAATTAATATTCTGCTTCTACATTTGCATTGTAAAAAAATAAATTTAAATAGTATGGCCATGTTTAACTAGATATATTTTAGATTCGGTATATTTTTCAAAACTCGCATAACTTCTTATGAAGCACATACTGTCAAAAATAATGCTATCAATAGTATTGAAGCAATTTCAATATATTTCACATGACCATCGCTCCAAACCCGGTAAGTACTAAAATCAATATTAAATTCAATAACAAAATATGAAATACCTAATAATTATCTTGTTAGTTACCACCTTGGGCTACTCACAAAACAATCCTATTGTAACCGTTACTCCTGTTAAAACATACGTGTATAATGATTCGCCTCAGGGGCCCTTTGAGGCATCGAATAGCGGCACAAGTACAAGCTACACTTTTAGTTATGTGGGAACAGGTGCAACAAGTTATGGACCAAATACCTCCTTGCCATCAGCTGCTGGAACGTATACCGCCACAGCAATTGTTGAGGCAAATACCAGTTTTAATGCTGCGAGTTCAAAACCCACAGCATTTACAATTTTCGGGCAGGATCCATTAAAATTGTTTCTTACCAATATTCCTTCTGTATCACAAGTAATCAGTACAACAGATTCAGGATCTGGAACAGCTGCAATCAGTACTAAAAGATTTACTTTTAAATCAAAAGATGGTGTCAATACCATTTATGCAATTATGGCTTATCCCAAAGCTGCTGGAGTCTATCCCGGCATTCTCATGTATCATGGGGGAGGTGGTATTGCTGAGGGTTTAGTTAATAACCTTCAAACCTATGCGGCATTGGGATACGTTACAATGGCTTTAGATGAACCAGGAATTGCAAGTATAGCAAATTCTTCTCCGTATTCAACCGGACCATGGAAATCAGTTGTTCCCGGAGAAGGTCCAAAATTAAACGTAGTGGGTGGTATTCAAAACAGTACCCTCTATGATGCAATAATTGGAAGTATAGAGGCATTTAATTTATTAAGTTCGCAACCTAATGTAGATGCCCAAAAAATGGCAGTAACAGGTTCCTCCTGGGGTGGATACCTGACTACATTCACTGCGGGTCTGTTGGGTTCCAGAGTGAAAGCTGCTTACTCCACCTGGGGTTGTGGTTTTTATGAAACAGGCTCGTTTTGGTCAAACTTTATTGCCCAAATGCCATCACATTATAAAAGCGATTGGTTGACTTATTTAGATGCAGGAAGAAGAGCAAAAGATATTACTGCACCCTATTTTATTGAACAAGCAACGAATGACACTTATTTTTGGCCGGAAGCTGTTTCAGCAACGCTGAATGCAATTACAGGGACTAAAAATCACGTCACAATGGCTAATCTCAATCATACCACATTGTCCTCTTCGGCTACAATGAAGCAACGATACATGAATTACTATTTGAAGGGAGTTGGTAGTCCTTTTGGCACTATAAATATTACAAATTCTGATATGCAGTTAGATGGTAGTTTAAAAATAAATATGAACGTCAGCCTACCGGCGGGAGTGTCACTATCTTCCGTTCAATTGTATTATAGTGTACCCACATTGACTTGGCAAACACGTAACTGGATTGAACTTCAGGCAACACTCGTAAACGGCATGAACTACCAGACAACACTTCCTGTATCAATAGTAAATCAAGGAGTTGATTACTATACCAATATGATCGATACGCGTCAGGTCCAGACTTCAAGTGACCTATATAAAACCTCAACATCATTAAACACAGTTTCAAATATTGCATTATCAGGTGTTAGTGTTTTTCCAAATCCATTGCAACAGAACAAGCTTACTATAAAAGTGGATGGCGTAAATACCTCTGAAATTTTCAAAGTAACAATTAGCAATCTTCAGGGGCAAGTAGTCTATCAAACCGATTTTTCAAGCAAAAATTTCATTGAAATAAATACTGTTGGTTGGTTGAAAAGCGCTGTCTATCTTGTTTCGGTACAATCGGGCCAAAAAATAAGTACTACAAAACTGATCGTACAATAACTAAGCCACTATCGACTGGAAGTCCATAGATTTGGTTTGGCAGACTAAAAGTCTGCTAGGTTAGATACAAATTAATCAGTGAAATTTTGCCACAGATTCACGGATTTTTTAAATCATTTCTAATCTGTGAATCTGTGGCAAAAAAAAAATTTAGAAGCTTAAGCGAGATGCACTGAAAGTGGATACCTGTCTGCCGACAGGCAGAGTTTTAAACTCTATTTGAGACTAAATAAATTATTGCCATTTTTTATCTAAAAAACCTTACAAATTAATCCTTAATTAATAAAAAATTAATTCATTGCTTTTATATTTACAGATAATTCACTTTTTATTCAATTCAATACTTATCAATTATGATTAAGATTAAACATTTATTTTTGGCATTTCAATTTTTAACTGCATTAAGCTGTTATTCGCAAGTAGAATCAACTTTGGTTTATCCTGGCACAGACGGAAAACTTGTTTATGCGACTTATCTAAATAATTACGAAACAGATGTAAATAATACCAATACCTTGCCCGATTTTTCGAATGTTGGTTATATGGACGGTGCTATCGGAGTACCGGTAGGAGAAGCGCCAGTAAAAATCACATTAAATCCAATATCTTCAGGCGAAGACAGAACTCGAATTCAGAAAGCTATCGACGACGTTTGTAATATGCCTCTTGATGCTAATGGATTTAGAGGAGCAGTATTGCTAAAAAAAGGGACTTACAGATTGAATGATGGAACTATTCCTGTAATCACTGATGGAATGGGTTATGCATTGAGAATTTGGGCCAGCGGAGTAGTGTTGCGTGGCGAAGGCCAGGGAGCTGATGGAACAATTCTTTATTCAGATTTCGCTCTGAATCACACCATGATAACCCTTGAACCAGTTTCTCAATCCACATACGAGAGTAATTTGACACGCATTACCGATGGGTATGTAGGGACTGGTGCAAAAACATTTACGGTCGCCGATGCAAGTAGTTATGTTATAGGAGATAATATAATAGTGAAATTTACACCGAATGCTAAATGGTTTTCGGATCTCAAAGTAGACAAAGATGGATATATTGTCGATCCACCGTCTGCCCCTGGGAGTGATTATTGGGATACAACAGCCGGAGCTTTTAACATTGGATTTAAACGTAAAATAATGGCAAAAAATGGCAATACAATCACCATCGACTGTTCGGTAGTTCAACCCATGCAGACCTTATATGGTGGAGGGCAAATAACAAAATACACAACAACCGGACGATTAAACAAATGCGGTGTTGAAGATTTGCGTATCGTGGGTATTGAAGATGGTGGTAGTCCTGGGGTATCAGGTAATGGAAATAGATTGCGGGTAGGGATAAGACCCCGATTTTTGGATAATAGTTGGATTCATGGTGTTACAGTAACGCGCACATCCGAATCGGCTGTAATGACTTGGGGAGTGATGAATCTCACCGTTCAAGAATGTGCGTATATTGATCCAAGGGGAGCCATTTCTGGTGGATGGCGTTATAGCTTTAGCTTGGATGCAGGCTCTACACGCGTTCTTTTTCAGCGTTGTTATTCCGATTACGGGCGACATGATTTTGTGACTCACGCCAGAATACCTGGTCCTAATGTGTTTGTTGATTGCTATAGCGCAAACGGTCAGAGTGTATTGGGCCCACATTATCGTTGGGCTACGGGCACATTATTTGACAATATAAAAGCACCTAATTCTGTTATGGCAATTAATCTATTTGATTTATCTAATGGTCATGGTTGGTGTGGTGCACAAACGGTTGGTTGGAATCTCGAATGCAAGGGTTATGTAAATGACGCCTCTAGGGGATCTCAAAATTTTTTAATTGGAAGTATTGGCACTGAATATACATCCTCTTCATTTAGCCCCAGTGCTAAACCCGGTTTTGTTTTTCGTGGAGATTGGGAAAAATCAGGATCTGCTGGTGTCCACGTAAGTACACGAAGTCTGTATTTCAAGCAGCTGGAAGACAGGCTAGGTGCTGACGCTGTCGCAAATATCACAATACCAGAACAAAGAACCGGAAATATCTATAACAAATTGGCAACTTGGGCTGGAAATGGTAGCCTTGTAAATATTCCGGTTACAGGAATAGTTCTATCACCAGTTTCTTTAACTGTAAGCATAGGTAGTTCACAGCAACTAGCATCAACAATAGCACCAGGAAATGCAAGTAATAAAAACTTAAGTTGGAATTCGAATAATACAGCAGTTGCCACTGTAAGTGCAACAGGAATGGTTACTGCTGTTTCGATTGGTACAGCTACCATAACAGTAACTACAGAGGATGGTGGAAAAACTGCAACTACGGCAATTACTACAACTAATCAGATATTTGTGAGCAGTGTAGCGGTGTCTCCTACTAATGCAACAATTGCAATGGGTAACCAGCAGCAACTTACGGTAACGATCTTACCAGCAGAGGCATCGAACAAAAATACAACTTGGACCTCGAGTAATACTAATGTGGCAACTGTTAACTCGCTTGGATTGGTTACTTCAGTAGCAGCAGGCACTTGCACTATTACAGTAACTACTCAGGATGGCAACAAAAATGCTATTGCTGCTATAACTGTAGGTCCTTACCCTGTAAGCAAAATTATTTCTACTTGTGATTCGAATACTGACTGGACATCGGCTAGCGCAGTAACGGTAAACAGTACCGACAAAAAAGAAGGAGCTGCTTCTCTACAATCGGTTGGAGCAACTGGAACAGTTACAGTTGATTTTAAAAAAGTTTTTTCACCACCTATTAATACCGGTTCAACCATAGCTAACGGAAAACTGCAATTCTGGTATTTTGTATCAGACATAAACGCACATGGTACTGCCAATCAAGTTGAACTAGGCAGCGGTGGAGCATTTGATAAGTTTGAATTCAGCTGGAATATTGGCGCTCCCACCTTGCAAAATGGTTATAATACCTTACAAACTGGATGGAATCTGGTAACATTGCCTTTTAGTACTGCTGGAATAACGGGCGGCACCCCTGATTTGAGCGCCATCAATTGGTTTCGTATTTATCGCACCAAAACGGCAAGTGTTACCACTAAAATTGATCAAATAATTATTGTTGATCCCACATTAAACACAGATACAAATATTTTATTATCAGGTGTTAGTGTTTTTCCAAATCCATTAAAACAGGACAAGCTTACTATTAAAGTAGATGGCGCAAATACCTCTGAAATTTTCAAAGTAACAATTAGCAATCTTCAGGGGCAAGTAGTCTATCAAACCAATTTTTCAGGCAAAAATTTCATTGAAATAAATACTGCTGGCTTGTTGAAAAGCGCTGTCTATCTGGTTTCGGTTCAATCGGGCCAAAAAATAAGTACTACAAAACTGATCGTACAATAAACAAGTATTACTAACAAAATAAGCTGGATAATCTCGATTAAAATAGCATAAGTAAAAATGAAATATCGTTTATATAGAAAGAGTATACTCTTTATTTCTATTGTTGTTCAAGTCGTTACGTCCAAATCAATTGCACAAGATTTAACTAAGTATGTCAATCCTTTTATTGATACACATAAATCGCGTTGGTTTTTCTTTGCTTCTGCTGCCCGACCATTTGGCATGGTGAGCTTAAGCCCGGATACATGGGTAAAAGGCGACTGGAAAGCAGGATATCTTTATGATACACTTTCCGTAAGATGTTTTTCGCATGTGCACGAATGGCAATTGTCGGGCATTCCTGTAATGCCAACGGTTGGAAAATTCAAAGGACATTTGGGAATGGAGGCGTATAAATCTTCTTTTAGCCATAGTGACGAAGTAGCTCGACCCGGTTACCACAGCGTTTACCTTAAAGATTACAATATCCGTGCAGAGTTAACATCAAGCAGCAGGGTGGGCTTTCATAAATATACATTCCCGAAAGATACTACCAAATATGTTATTTTCGATGTTGGCGCTCAACTAGGACAAGGGCCTATGGATTTGGCCATGGTGCAAAAAATAAATGAGTATGAAATAGCCGGTTACAGTTTAATGGCTTCCAATATTCGTCGGTCAAAACCCACCTATGTGTATTTTGTAGCACGCTTTAACCAACCAATATCAAAATTTGGAACTTGGGAAAAAGGACAATTGCCCAACTTGCAATCGAAAAGCATACAAGGTGAGGGAATTGGAGCCTATGTCAATTTCGATAAAAATCAGAGCAATACATTGTTAATGAAAGTAGCTATTTCGTACACGGGCATCGAACAAGCCCGTTTGAATATGAAAAGTGAAATAGGGCATTGGGATTTCGACCGAGTTGTTGCTGAGTCGAACAAGGAGTGGAACAATTATTTGGGCCGTATAAAAATCAAAGGCGGTACCGAAAAACAGCAAGTTAAATTCTATACCGATCTCTGGCATTCTTTACTTGGTCGTAAAATTAGTAGTGACGTAGATGGGAAATACTGCGACATGACAGGGAATTCTCCAGTTATTCGTCAGATTGAGCTTGGAGCCAACGGGAAGCCCAAACACAATCAATACAACTTTGATGCGTGGTGGGGAAGTCATTGGAACCTGAATGTCCTTTGGTCGATGGTTTATCCTGAGATTATGGATGAATTTTGTGCCAGTATGGTGGAAATGTATAAGCATGGGGGGTTAATTCCCCGAGGTCCGTCGGGAGGAAATTATACCTTTGTAATGATAGGCGACCCTGCTGCATCGTTCTTTGCTTCGGCTTATAACAAAGGCATACGCAACTACGATGTACAAAAAGCCTACGAAGGCCTTTACAAAAATGCATTCTTAGGTGGAATACGCGACCGTGCCGGTTACGAAATTGGGGAAAATCCCAAAGGTGGAGGAATGGATTACTACCTCGAACGAGGCTATGTGCCCGAAGGCATTGAAGGCAAAGGAATGCATCTTGATGGCGCTTCTATGACCTTGGAATATGCTTATCAGGATTGGTGTGTTGGTCAATTGGCAAAAGCACTTGGAAAAAATTCGGATTTTGAAATGTTTAGTAAACGTGCTGAAAATTACAAAAACCTGTGGAATCCACAAACACAGTTCATGCACCCACGAAACATTGACGGAAGCTGGATTGCGAATTTTAAACCCATTGGCGAATCATTTAATTCACCTGGATTTTGTGAAAGCAACTCCGCTATTTACACCAATTTTGTTCCCCACGATTTAGCTGGGTTGATCAAGTTAGTTGGAAGTAAAGAGAAATATACTCAATATCTTGATAGTTGCTTTACTAAAGCCAAACCAAACCACTTCGTAGCGCCCCATAACAATCATGCTATCAGCTGGGTAGATTACGAAAACCAGCCTTCGTGTCAGATGGCACATCTGTTTAATTACAGCGGTGCGCCATGGTTAACGCAAAAGTGGGTTCGTGAGGTAAAAGAAACTGCATTTGGCGATATTACACCTTATGGTGGATATAATGGCGACGAAGATCAAGGACAAATGGGCGCTTTGGGGGTATTGATGTCAATCGGATTGTTTCAAATGGATGGTGGTGCGTCGGTAAATTCACAATATGAAATTACTTCTCCACTATTTAATGAAATCAAAATACGGCTCAATACTAAATACTATCAAGGAAAGAGTTTTGTTATCAAAACAATGAATAATCTTCCTGAAAATAACTACATTCAGGGTGCTGAACTAAATGGGCAAAACTGGACAAAATTTTGTTTTCCTCATGAAATTTTCGCAAAAGGAGGTTCTCTTAAACTGACATTGGGGAAACAACCAAATAAAAATTGGGGGATAAACTAATAAAAAAGTAACTCAAAAACTAACTATTCTACCCAAATAAAATTGCAAAAAAACAGAATAATACATCATAATAAAAAAAACTAAAATGAGATTAAAATTTTTAATAGTGTTTTTTTTGACTAAAAGCCTACTAATCAACGGACAAGTATCTATGGATTTAACCAAGTATGTTAATCCATTAGTCGGAACCGATTCAAAAAAAGAATTATCAAATGGGAATACTTATCCAGTCATTGCTATGCCTTGGGGAATGAATTTTTGGACACCCCAAACCAACAAAATGGGTGATGGTTGGTGTTACCAATATGCTGCTAACAAAATCAGAGGTTTTAAACAAACACACCAACCCTCGCCATGGATCAATGACTATGGTGCTTTTTCGATTTTTGCAACGACCGAGAATTTGGTTTTCGACGAAGAAAAACGGGAGTCGTGGTATTCACACAAAGCGGAAATCTCTACTCCTCATTATTACAAAGCGTATTTGGCTAACTACAA
>CAMDGJ010000110.1 GCA_945897545.1 Flavobacterium psychrophilum | reverse complement strand
ATAAGTGTAGATTTGTACTAATGAATACAACAAGTGTACATATAACTTCTTTTTTACGGAAAAACAGACCCTCAACTTCTCCCGAAGTACGGATGCTATTAATATAGTTTCTAAAAGTGTTTTTTTATTTTTATTCATTTTTCAATTTTATCATTTTGAAACCATATATATTCCCATTCGGATTATTATATCCTGAAATTACTACTCTTTTTAATTTACTATTTTACTCTTTGTTTTTTTGGAGCATTCCTTGTAGCAAAAATTTTAAAGTAAATTTTGATCAGAGTACTTCTTCAATTTTACCTACTATTTTATTTTTTAAACAAAACGTCAACTCTTGAAATGAAAATATCAATTGTAATAACAAGCGAAGAACATTATAAATATTCGCGAGAAATATGTGAAACTATTGAAGCCTCTGCTCAATTGAGGGGAACCGGAATTGCCAAAAGAACCCCTGTTTATATCCAAAAAAAGATGGAAAGTCAGGATGCAGTAATTGCATTGGATAACGGAAAATTTGCCGGTTTTTGCTATATCGAAAGTTGGCAACACGGCAAGTTTGTTGCGCATTCTGGATTAATCGTTCATCCCGATTATAGAAACTTGGGCTTAGCCAAAAAAATTAAATCATTCGTTTTTGATTATTCTTTGAGGAAATATCCAGAGGCAAAAGTATTTGGAATAACAACTGGTTTAGCAGTTATGAAAATAAATTCAGATTTGGGATACAAACCCGTTCCCTTCTCTGAATTGACCACAGATCCAAGTTTTTGGAAAGGCTGTCAAACCTGCACCAACTACGAAATTTTAAAAAGTAAGGATAATAAAATGTGTCTTTGTACCGGAATGCTTTATGACCCTAAAGAAAAACCAAAAGACCCGCCAAAACACCCGTTTAATGTTCGGATATGGAACAGATTAAAAATTATAAAACAAGCATTATTTTTAAAAAAATAACATTCTAATTCTCCTATTCAAAATGTAGAAAATGGGGTAAAAATTAAAAAAATGAAAAAAGTAGTATTAGCATACAGTGGAGGATTAGACACCTCATATTGTCTAAAATATTTAAAAAACGAACAAGGATACGAAGTCCATACTGTATTAATCAATACAGGAGGATTCGATGAAGCTGAATTAAAAGCTATCGAAGATCGAGCTTATGAATTAGGAAGTGCCAAGCACGCTAGCTTAACTATTGTCGATAAATATTACGATAAAGCCATCAAATATTTGATTTTTGGAAATGTATTAAAAAACAATACCTATCCATTATCTGTTAGTGCTGAAAGAGTTTTTCAAGCCATCGAAGCCATAAAATATGCTAAATCGGTTGGTGCAACAGCTATCGCTCACGGAAGTACTGGTGCCGGAAACGACCAAATTCGTTTTGACTTGATTTTTCAAACGATCGCTCCCGAAATTGAGATCATCACTCCTATCCGTGATTTGAAATTATCTCGTCAGGAAGAAGTAGATTATTTAGCCAAAAATGGTGTACACTATTCTTGGGAAAAAGCGCAGTATTCTATCAACAAAGGACTTTGGGGAACGAGTGTTGGCGGGAAAGAAACGCTCACTTCTGGACTCCCTTTGCCTAGTGAAGCTTATCCTTCGCAATTGCAAAAAGAAGGTGAAGAGAAAGTAACTTTAGAATTCTTGAAAGGTGAATTAGTTGCCGTAAATGGTTTAGCGGACAAACCTTCAAATAATATTGTGGTTCTTGAAAAACTAGCTAATGCTTACGCTATTGGGAGAGACATTCACGTAGGTGACACTATTATCGGAATCAAAGGAAGAGTTGGTTTTGAAGCCGCTGCTCCTTTAATCATTATCAAAGCGCACCATTTATTAGAGAAACACACGCTTGGGAAATGGCAACAATATTGGAAAGAACAACTAGGAAACTGGTACGGAATGTTGTTTCACGAAGGGCAATTTTTGGATCCTGTGATGCGTAACATCGAAACTTTCTTGGAAGACACTCAAAAAACTGTAAATGGAACAGTAACCGTTTCATTGAAACCATATCACTTTTCATTGGACGGAATTGAATCTGAAAATGATTTGATGAATACTGGTTTTGGACAATACGGCGAAATGAACAACGCTTGGACATCGGATGATGCCAAAGGATTTATCAAGATTTTAGGGAATGCACAAAATATATTTTCATCGGTAAATAATGAAACATACGAATAGGTCATTTTACCACAAAGTTCACTAAGAAGGCGCTAAGTTCGCAAAACTTAGTGTTCTTTGTGCCTTCTTTGCGTTCTTCGTGTTTAAGTTTTGTATTCGCTTTTTTAAGGAAGTTCGAAACCCTTTTAAAAATTTAAATTATGATTTCAGTAGGTATAATTGGCGGTTCAGGTTACACGGCTGGGGAACTCATCAGAATTTTGATGTTTCATCCCAATGCCAAAATCGATTTTGTATACAGCACTACAAATGCTGAAAAACCACTTTCGGTTGCGCACCATGATTTGTTGGGCGATATTGAGATGAATTTCACAGACACCGTAAATCCAAACGTAGATGTTGTGTTCTTGTGTTTAGGTCACGGAAAATCAATTTCATTTTTGGAAGAAACACAATTTTCTGATGCAACTAAAATCATCGATTTAGGCAATGATTTTAGGTTAATAAAAGACAAAGACTTCAAGGGTAAATCATTCGTTTACGGTTTGCCGGAACTGAATAAAACCGATATTAAAAGCGCACAATACATAGCCAATCCAGGTTGTTTTGCAACAGCTATTCAATTGGCATTATTACCCTTGGCTTCCAGCGGATTGTTAAAAGATGATGTACATATCAATGCCACAACTGGAAGTACGGGAGCTGGAGTTAGCCCTTCTGAAACCACACATTTCAGTTGGAGAAACAACAATATGTCACATTATAAAGCTTTCAATCATCAACACCTGGGCGAAATAAACCAAAGTGTGAATCAATTGCAAGCAACATATAAAAATGAATTGATTTTTGTTCCCAACAGAGGCGATTTTGCCAGAGGAATTTTTGCTACCTTGTACACAACAATCGAAGAAAGTTTAGAAGATGTAATAGCAAAATATAAATCGTTTTATAAAGACCAACCCTTTGTTACCGTTACAACTGCAGATATCAATATGAAACAAGTGGTTCAAACAAACAAATGCATCATCAGTCTAATGAAAAAAGGAAACCGATTATTAATTACTTCTGTTATTGATAATTTAACAAAAGGTGCTTCGGGACAAGCCATTCAGAATATGAATTTAATGTTTGGATTGGACGAAAGCACAGGATTGCATTTGAAACCAAGCGGATTCTAATAAAAGTTAAGGGTTAAAAGTTAAGCGTGATTTAACGTCTGACTTTTCAACCCCTAACAAATAACATTTAACACATACAAAATGAACTTATTCGACGTTTACCCATTATACGATGTTACACCTGTAAAAGCATTAGGTTGCAAAATTATCGACAACAAAGGAATTGAATATCTTGATTTATATAGCGGTCACGGTGTGATTTCAATTGGTCATACCCATCCTGAATATGTGGCAAAAGTAAAGGAGCAATTAGATAACTTGAGTTTTTACTCGAATGCCATTCAAAATCCATTACAGATAGAATTGGCTGACAAGCTAGGCAAATTATCAGGTTTGGAAGAATACAGTCTTTTCTTGTGTAGCTCAGGTGCCGAAGCCAATGAAAATGCCTTGAAACTAGCCTCTTTTCATACCAATAAATCAAGAGTAATTTCGTTTGAAAATGCCTTTCACGGTCGAACATCAGCTGCGGTCGCTACTACAGACAATCCAAAGATTGTTGCCCCGATGAATGCCCAACAAGTGGTTACTTTCTTGCCTTTAAACAAAATAGATTTGGTAGAAGCCGAATTAAAAAAAGGCGATGTAGCCTGTGTAATTATTGAACCAATTCAAGGAGTAGGGGGCTTAGACCAAGGAACAACTGAATTTTTTCAAGCATTGGAAAAAGTTTGTGATCAATACGATGTTGTCTTAATTCTAGACGAAGTACAATCAGGTTATGGCAGAAGCGGAAAATTCTTCGCTCATCAACACCACGGCATCAGTCCAGATATTGTCTGTATGGCTAAAGGTATGGGCAATGGTTTTCCAATCGGCGGAATTCTGTCTTCTCCAAAATTCAAACCTAGTCACGGTTTACTTGGAACTACTTTTGGCGGAAGCCATTTGGCTTGTGCAGCTGGAATTGCTGTTTTAGATATTATCGAAAAAGAAAAATTAATGGAGAATGCCAATATAGTAGCCGACTACTTTTTTGAAGCTATTAAAGTGATTCCCGAAATTATAAAAGTCAAAGGACGTGGCTTGATGCTTGGGGTTGAATTTGATTTTGAAGTCGGTCCTTTGAGAAAAAAAATGATAATGGAAAAGCATATTTTCACAGGAAGTTCGAGCAACAAAAATTTATTGAGAATTTTACCACCTTTAACGGTTAAAAAAGCGGATATTGATACTTTTATAGTCGCATTGAGATAATCATTAGCAGAAATAAAATCATAAAAATGGACACATTATTATCCATAGAAAAAAGAAATGCTGTTTTAAATCGAATGGCTGAACTTCTCGAACAAGAAAGAGCCAATCTTAAAAGTATCAATCAACAGGATATGAGCAATTATTCAGGTGATGATTTGGCTATGGAAAAACGACTTTTAGTGGATGATGCTAAAATTGACGGAATGATTTTGTCAATGCAACAATTGGCAAGCCAAGAAGATCCTGTTGGAATGGAAAGATTCCACTTCAACCATGAAAACGGACTTAAAATTACCAACAAAACAGCGGCTTTTGGAACAATAATGATTATTTACGAATCCAGACCTGATGTAACAGTTGAAGCAGGCGGGATCGCATTCAAATCAGGAAATAAAATCTTGTTGAAAGGCGGAAAAGAATCTTTGTTGTCCAATTTGAAAATTGTTTCCCTTTGGCATCAAGCTTTAGAAGAAAATAATATTTCTAAAGATTGGGTTGAATATTTGAATTATAATCGGGAGGAAACCCAAGCATTTTTGGAGAAACCAACACAAAAAGTAGATTTAATTGTTCCTCGTGGTGGCGAACAATTGATTGCTTTTACCAAGAAACACGCAACTTGTCCAGTAATCGTCAGCGGTCGTGGTAATAATTTTGTATACGTAAACGCAGCAGCTGATTTACAGAAAGCATTAGACATTATCATCAACGGAAAAACCACAAATATAGGAGTTTGTAATGCTTTGGATAAAGTTTTGATTGATTCTAATTTAGAAAACTGGGAAGATTTTGCCGCTAAATTAGTAGTTGAATTACAAAAGTATAAAGTTGAAATTTTAGGTGACGAACGCTTCTCGAAAGCAACAAATGTTCCTCAAATTGAATCGGATTTGATTTGGCATGAAGAGTTTTTAAATTATAAAATTGTCATTGGAATTGTGGATTCAAACGAAGACGCAGTCGCCAAAATAAACAAATATTCAGGCGGTCATTCGGCTTCTATTATTACAGAAAACATTAACATTGCACAACAATTTATGGAACAAGTAGATTGTGCGGCGGTGTATCAAAACGCTTCGACCCGATTTACTGATGGCGGACAATTTGGTTTGGGAGGCGAATTGGCGATAAGCACAGACAAATTGCACCAACGTGGCCCAATTGGATTGCAACATTTAGTAACCAATAAATGGTATATTTACGGAGAAGGACAGGTTAGGTAGCAGATCGCAGGTTTCAGATTTCAGAAAAAAAAGAAAAGAGAAAAGAATAAATGTTTTAAAAAGCAAGACAATATTTTGTGAACTTTGTGTTTTTAAACGTATCAAATTATTAAAAACTTTGTGCCCTTTGTGGTTAAAATAATGGCTAAAAAAAGAATATTATTAAAACTCGGAAGCAACACGCTCACCAAAGAAACCAATCATATTTCGAGAGGAAAGATTGAGGATATTGGAATGCAAATTGCCGCTTTACAAGACGAATATGAGTTTATAATTGTAAGTTCAGGGGCGATTGCTGCAGCGAAACAGTTTGTGAAATTGGACAATCACGACGAAGATGTTTTTGTAAAACAAGCTTTGGCTTCTATTGGTCAGCCTCATTTGATGCGGATTTACAACGAAAATTTCAGCGATTTGGGTTTGCACACTTCCCAATGTTTGTTGTCGTATTCTGATTTTGAAAAAAAACAAACCAAAGTCAATATCGTTAACACGATAAATGTCTTGGTCAAAAATAATTATATTCCGATTATTAATGAAAATGATACTGTTGCCACAGACGAAATTCAGTTTGGCGATAACGATAAATTAGCGGCTTTAACAGCCGTTTTGTTGAATGTTGACATTCTGATAATTGCCACGAATACCAACGGAATTTACACAAAAGCTTCCATCAAAGATGAATTTCCTAAAACCATTGAATTGGTAACAGATTTAGAGCTTTTACAAAAAGAAATTGGCGATTCAAAATCGTCTCACGGAACAGGCGGAATGCAATCTAAAATTGATTCGGCGGCGATTGCCAAAGCAGCAAACATCGAAACTTGGATCATCAACGGCTTGGAAGACAACTTTATTTTGAAGGGTTTGCAAGGGGAAATTGCGTTTACGAAGATTACATAAATTGGAACGCGGATGATGCCGATTCGCTATCGCGAAGACGCGGATCTGTCTGCCGACAGGCAGGTAAAAACGGATTTTTGACTATGGAATTATTACACGAAGAATTAACAAATGCGATTATAAAAACTTTTTATGAAGTTTATAATGAATATAGGTTATGGTTTTTTGGAGAAAGTGTATCAAAATTCTTTGTATTTAGAATTAAAAAATAAAGGTTATAAAGTTGAAGCCCAAAAGAAAATATCGGTTTATTATAAAGGAACTGAAGTTGGAGAATATTATGCAGATTTGCTGGTTGAGGATTTAATTATACTTGAATTGAAAGCTGCCGACTGTATTGTGAAAGATTTTGAAAATCAAATCCTAAATTATTTAAGAGGAACAGATTGTGAAGTTGGTTTACTACTCAACTTTGGAAAGAAACCAGAATTTAAAAGAAAAATATTTGAAAATTGTAGAAAATAAAGAAAGAAAATTCGTTTTTATCCGTGTCTTTGCTTCAGCAAATCCGTTTAATCTGCGTACAATAAATCAAAAGAAATAGCAACAAATCCGTTTTTTATCCGCGCCTTCGCTTTTGCGAATCCGTTTAATCAGCGTCTAAAAAAACATAACAATGAACTTTATATCCATACAAAATATAGATTCACTCGAAAAATGGGTGAATCAAGCGTTAAAAATAAAAAGTAATCCGCTCAAATACAAAAAATTAGGAAAGAACAAAACCCTAGTAATGTTGTTCTTTAATTCTAGTTTGAGAACGCGTTTGAGTACCCAAAAAGCAGCCACAAATTTAGGAATGAACGTGATGGTGATGAACTTTGGCAGCGAAGGTTGGACATTAGAATATGAAGACGGAGCCATTATGGATCAAGGTGCTTCGGAACATATCAAAGAAGCCGCAGCTGTAGTTTCTCAATATGCAGACATCATTGCTATCAGAGCATTTGCTGAATTGGTGGACAAAGAAAAAGACAATGCCGAAACGGTAATTTCAGGATTTTTGAAATACGCCACCGTGCCTATTGTAAATATGGAAAGCGCCACGGGACATCCGATGCAATCGCTTGCCGATGCCATTACGATGGAAGAACACAAAACGGAACACAGACCAAAAGTGGTCTTAACTTGGGCGCCACACCCTAGAGCTTTGCCTCAAGCGGTTCCTAATTCATTTGTGGAAATGATGCAAAAACAAACTGAAATGGATTTTGTAATTACACATCCAAAAGGTTATGAATTGAATCCTGATATCACGAAGGATTCCAAAATTGAATACGATCAAGACAAGGCATTTGAAAATGCCGATTTTATCTATGCCAAAAACTGGAGCAATTATAAGGAATACGGCCAGATTACCAACTCCGATCCACAATGGACAGTTTCAGCTGATAAAATGAAACTGACCAACAACGCAAAATTTATGCACTGTTTACCTGTTCGTCGCAATATGATTGTTACCGACGAAGTGATTGACAGCGAAAATTCGATTGTTATTGAACAAGCAAATAACAGAACGTATTCTGCACAATTAGTCTTGCAGAAGATTTTAGAAAATAGAAAATAGAGAAAAGACTTTTAAAATAGTAGAAATGAGTCCAAAAGCCAATGTCGTCCCAAGCGCAGTCGAGGGACAGAACCTAAATCCTCTTTCAATCATAAAAATTGGTGGCAACATCATCGATAATCCAACGGAATTATTCCATTTTCTGTCTGATTTTTCCAGGATTGAAGGAAACAAAATTCTCGTTCACGGTGGCGGGAAATCGGCTACCAAAATGGCACAAAGTATTGGATTAACACCGCAAATGATTGACGGGCGACGAATAACCGACAAACCAATGCTCGATGTTGTCGTGATGATTTATGCTGGCGAAATCAACAAAAATATTGTGGCTCAATTGCAAGCCAATGATACTAATGCAATGGGGGTTTCTGGTGCCGATGGAAATTTAATTCAATCGAATAAAAGAAACCATCCAACGATTGATTACGGTTTTGTAGGCGATGTTCAAAAAGTGAATACTCGCCTTTTAGAAACTTTGATTAGTAGCGGAATTGTCCCCGTTTTCTGTGCCATCACACACGATAAAAAGGGGCAATTATTGAATACTAATGCTGACACGATTGCCAGCGAATTAGCCATTGCTGCATCGGAAGTTTTTGAAGTAACTTTGAATTATTGTTTCGAAAAAGCAGGAGTTCTGACGGATGTTGATAATGAAAATTCAGTAATCCAACAAATAAATTCAGTTCTTTATGCTAAATTAAAATCAGAAGGTGCGATTCATTCTGGAATGATTCCTAAATTGGACAACTGCTTTAATAGTTTGTCTAAAGGAGTTCAAAAGATAAAAATTGGTCATCATAGAATGTTACAAAATAAGGCTGCATTGCATACTACAATAACTTTATGAAAAACATAGAAACCCTTACTCAAGAAGCTATTGCGCTATTAAAATCTCTGATTGAAACAGCTTCCTTTTCGAGCGAAGAAGATCAAACGGCGCTTTTAATCGAAAATTGGTTTACTCAAAACAACATTACGTTCGAAAGAGAAAACAACAACGTTTGGGCTTACAATAAATATTTTGATAAATCCAAA
>CAMDGJ010000109.1 GCA_945897545.1 Flavobacterium psychrophilum | reverse complement strand
TGGACAAACACAAGAAATGAAGTACAAGAAAGCCGAAAGTTTGATAGCCAACGGAACTTGGGTTTTAGTTCATGAATAATTCCATTCCTTTCATTGCGAGGTATGAAGCAATCTTATCCTCAATTACGAAAAGTAGTTGGGGATTTTTTTATTAAAAGACTATACTATCAAAATATATAATAGTATATTTGCGCTTCTAAACAAAATAGTCTGAAACGTTTTATTGTCATATCACTCTCGATTCTGTTGCTGTTGCCTTCACTGGGGAATATTTTTGTTTATTTTAATTTCAAAATACATCAAGAGGAAATCGTGAAAAACTTGTGTATTCAAAGAGAAATGAAAAAAAACGAATGTAATGGGCATTGTTTCTTGTCTAAACAACTCAAAAAAGAAGCTGAAAAAGAAAAGAAAGAAGCTGAAAATTTGAGGGAAAAACAAGAATTAGTCTATATTCCTTCTAATTCAAAACATCATCTTACTACAATCCTTTCAATTAACAAAACCAAAATTCTGGTTTTTTATCCCTGTGAAAAACCAAAATCTGCCCAACTTGGAATTTTTCGCCCACCACTCGTATAAATCTATTATTAGTTTCCCTTTTCAAAACAATTGAAATGGAATTTTTCATTGGCATTAAGCCAATGAGTAATAAACTATTATTTAAATTTATACAAACAAAAATGAAAAAAATATTCTTTACCCTATTGATATTAGGGCAAATCGCCATTGCGCAAAACAATTCCAAGAAAAAAAATACTAAACCTGTTCAAGACAGTACGAAAGTCGAAAATTTACAAGAAGTATTTATTACCGCCAATCGTTCAGCCTCTTTACGAAAAGAAACTCCAGTGGCTGTCAGCAAATTGACTGCAAAAACTATTGACGAAACTAAAGCTGTTGCAGCTTATGAAATCATCAACAAAACTCCGGGAGTATTGATGGTGAATCTAGGCAATGAACAACACTCAATGTCCATTCGCCAACCGATGACAACCAATGCCTATTATTTGTATTTGGAAGATGGCTTGCCTATTCGCCCTATGGGAATTTTCAACCACAATGCCTTATTGGAAATCAACCAATTCAATCTTCAAAGTATTGAGGTAATCAAAGGACCTTCCTCTTCATTGTACGGCCCCGAAGCAGTTGGTGGAACCATAAATTTAATTTCGTTAAAACCTTCGATCAATCCTGAATTCAAGTTTGGAATCCAGGCGGATCAATGGGGTTACAAACGAATCCAAGCTGCCGGTGGAGCCACTATTGGTAAAATCGGTTTTCATATCGCGGGAATTTCAAGCTTACAGGAAAATGGATGGATGACTTTTTCTGATTACAATAAAGACAACATCAATGCGAGAATTGATTACAACATCAGCTCAAAAACCCGATTAATCAGTAATACAATGTGGGGAAAATACTATTCTGATATGAGCGGAAGCGTGAATGAAGCTGCTTTTTACAACAGAACCTACAAGAGCACAACTGATTTCACGTATAGAAAATCCGATGCCTTGAGAACTCGATTGACACTAGAACACGACTGGAATGATAACGCTTCAAGTTATATCACGGCCTATCATCGAGACAACAAATTGGGACAAAATCCATCTTACGGAATCCGATGGAGTCCAACGGTAAGGCCTGAAACGGCAAAGGGAGAAGTGAACTCCAACAACTTCAAAAGTTATGGTGCCATCGCGCAACACACCCAAAAATTTGATTTTTTAAACACCAAAATCGTTGGTGGAGCACTTTATGATTATTCCCCTGTTACCTATTGGGCTTATCTACTTGAAATGAAAGCCTATCTTAACCCTGGAACTCCGGGAAAACAAACCGTGGATCATTATGAAATCACTGCCGAACGTCCAGATGTAAAACTATCCAATTATACAGCCGATATTTTCAACACTGCTGGTTACGCACAAGTGAGCATCAACCCATTCGAAAAATTGATCGTAACAGCAGGAGCACGTTATGACAATTTGAAAGTCAATTACAACAATGCTATCGATAATTCAATAGGAACAAAAGTATTCGACAAACCTACTTTTAAATTTGGTGCTAACTATAATCCGGTTCAATTTACCGGAATTTATGCCAATTATGCCCAAGGATTTGCGCCTCCGGGAATTACCTCAATTTTTAGAACTAAAACAGGAACTGGCGGAACTACGGGTAAACCGGCTCAGTTTTATTACAACCTTGAACCGGCAACTTTCAATAATTACGAAATTGGAGGTTGGTTAGCTTTATTGGGCGGAAAATTGAACTTTGATTATGCCTTGTATTATATGGAAGGCAAAAACGAATTGTTAAGTGTTCGTTTGCCCGACAACTCAACCGATTTCCGTTCTGTTGGAGAAACCAGACACAAGGGAGTGGAATTTGGCGGTAATTACAAACTACTTTCCAACCAAATAAACATCCGTTTTGGAGGTACTGTTTCCGAACATACTTATATCGATTTCAAGGTTTCAGATTATCCAACAGATGTTTTGAAAAATCTGAACGGAAAAGAAATGCCGCAAGCACCAAGATGGTCAGGCAATTCAGAAATTAGTTATTACCCAAATTGGTTGCCTAAATTCAGAACTTCTGTCGAATGGCAATCGGTGGGAAGTTATTACCAAGACCAAATCAACACCATTAAATATGCTGGTTACGACATATTTAATTTCCGAGCTGGTTACGAATGGAAAGGGATTGAAATCTATGGAAACATCATCAACATTACCGACAAATTATATGCTTACAATGTTTCGAGAGGAAATTTAAGCAGCTCGCAACCCAATTATACGGCTGCTGCACCAAGAACATTTTTGGTAGGCTTGCAATATAATTTTTCATTAAGAAAATAACTATTTTTTTCAACCCATTCAGAGTTTTGAACTCTGAAAGGGTTATATTATACAAAAAGAAAAAATGAACAACACACCAAAAGAAGTCAACTCTTCAAAAAAGAAGGATTCCAAGTTCGTTAAAAAAATGAAGCAAAAAATATATGCTTGGCATCGTATTATTGGAATTATTACCATAATTCCGGTTATTTTCTGGACCTTGTCAGGATTGATGCATCCGTTTATGGCGCATTTTTTCAAACCTACTATTGCCCACGAACACCTCGAAACCAAACCAATTGACAAATCCCAATTGACACTTTCCATTCAGGAAGTTTTGCAAAAAAACAACATAGCCGAATTCAAAAATTTCAGGATTGTTTCGTTTGACAATTCAACTTTTTACCAAGTAAAAACCACGAAAGACAAACTAGAATATTTCAATGCTTCAGATGCCAAAAAACTGGAAAATGGCGACCAAAAATACGCCCATTGGCTCTCCCGTTATTTCTTGGACGATCAAAAAAGCAGCATTGGCAAAACAGAAGTGTTAACTGAATTCACTTCGCAATACAAGTACGTCAACCGCTACTTGCCTGTTTACAAAACTAGTTTCAATCGCCCAGATGCAATGGAAGTCTATGTAGAAACGGCTTCAAGTAAGCTCGCCACATTTAACCCAAAATCGAGACAAGCTTTTATCTGGTTTTTCGACACTTTCCACAATTGGGCTTTCATCGATTGGATTAGCAACAACAGTATTCGCATTGTCGTGATGTTTTTGTTTCTTTCCATCATCTTTTTTTCTGCCATAAGTGGAATTGTAATTTATGGACTGTTTTGGAGACAATTCAGAAAAACGGATAGCTTGGCTCCTAAGAAAGGACTCCGAAAATACCACCGCCAAATCGGAATCTGGATTTCATTGTTTACTTTGACTTTTGCCTTTAGCGGTGCTTATCACGCCACCACAAAATGGGAACCTTATACCTTGGACAAAATGGTGTATGAACCCGTTTTTAAAACCAAAGACATACAAACTCCAAACAATGCTCTTACATTAGACTGGAACCGATTGGAAAACACTAGCATTATCACCTTAAATGACAGTATTTATTATCAGTGCCAATTGGCTTTAGCCAAAAATAAAAAGTACAACAAACCTAAAACAGATTCGAAATCCAAATGGGGCAAAAAAGAAAATCCAAAATCGGAAATCCTTTATGTCAATGCGACGACAAACAAAGTTGTTCCAAACCTTGATGTGGAATACGCCAAATTCCTTGTTTATTATTTCAGTGATGGTGGACCAAAAGCCACTTGTTGCGAGATGGATGAAGTTGCAACGGAAAAAACAAGTTTAGAAGATACGACCTTATTGGAAACCAAAGTTTTGACAGAATTTGAAAGCAGAGAATATGGCTTTGTCAACAAACGTTTGCCAGTTGTAAAATTGGCCTTTGACACACCGGAAAAAACAACTTACTTCATTGAAACTGCCACTTCAAGACTGGCTTCTGTTACTGAAAAATCGGATATAATCGAGGGTTATTCTTTTGCTATTTTCCACAAATTTCTGTTTATGGATTGGGCGGGCAAAAACATCCGAGACTTGACGATGGTTTTGGCCGCTTTGGTTGTTTTAATAGTCAGCCTTTTGGGTTTAATTCTGTTTTTAAAAAAATAACAAATCCATCATTAAAAAATAATCCTCAACTAGCAAAAAGTTGAGGATTTTTTGTATCAATCAAAATATGAAAAAAACCTTAAACGTTTCTCTAATAAAAAATATTTGTTATATTTACTTCATTAAGACATAAAAAGATAACCTTTAAATATACCTATTATGGCAAAAAGTCAAGATGCAAAAAAAACCGTAAAAAAAGAACCTCTTAAGACCGCAAAGGAAAAGAAAGAGGAAAAAAGAGAAAAGAAAAATAATCCAAAAAGAGACTGAAATTAGTCTTCAGTGTTCAGTACATAGTGTTCAGTTTTCGTACTGAACACTATTTTTTTCCTGTTTACTTATTTCCTGAACACTAAAAAAAAACTGAACACTGATTACTTTTTCAAAGGTATATTCTCCAGAATTTCCAATACAAATTTCCAGAATTTCTGAGAAGAGGCAATACTTGCTCTTTCGTCAGGCGAATGTGCTCCCTGAATCGTTGGTCCAAAAGAAATCATATCCATATCAGGATAATTTGTTCCTAGAATTCCACATTCTAAACCAGCGTGACAAGCGACTACTTTTGGTTTTTCGTTGTTTTGTTTTTCGTAGATTTTAACCAATAAATCTAGAATTTCAGATTTTACGTTGGGAGTCCAACCCGGATAAGAACCTGCAAAATTTACTTCGCAACCACTCAATTCAAAAACAGAACGCAAGGCATTTGCCAAATCAAACTTGGAAGTTTCCACTGAAGAACGAGTCAAGCATCTAATAGATATTTCGCCATCTTTGATGATAACACGCGCCACATTATTAGAAGTTTCAACTAAATCTTCCATATCTGCAGACATTCTGTAAACACCATTATGTGCGGCATAAATCGAACGAATAATTCCTTCTTGTACCCCCAAATCCATTACTTTTTTCGGCAAATCGCATTTCACGATTTCGATAGTCAGGTTGGGTTCAGTCGTTTTAAATTCCGTTTTGATATCGTTGATGATTTCTTGCATATCAAAAACATAAGCTTCGTCGTATATTCCGGCAACGATTACTGTGGCTACACTTTCTCTAGGAATGGCATTGCGCAAACTTCCCCCATTAATTTCAGCAACTTGAAGTCCGAAATTCTCGAAAGCATCAAACAACAAACGATTCATTATTTTGTTAGCATTGCCTAAACCTTTGTGAATATCCATTCCTGAATGTCCGCCATTCAAGCCTTTAACGGTAATACTATAACCAACAGAATTTTCAGGAGTTTCCTCTTCGTGATAACTTCTGGTGGCAGTAACATCAATTCCACCAGCGCATCCAATGTCGATTTCATCATCTTCTTCGGTGTCCATATTTAAGAGAATTTCACCTTTCAGGATTCCTCCTTTTAGGTTCAAAGCGCCAGTCATTCCGGTTTCTTCATCGATGGTAAATAAAGCTTCAATCGCTGGATGCTTAATTGTATTGGATTCTAAAATCGCCATAATCATCGCTACTCCAAGACCATTATCGGCGCCAAGTGTAGTTCCGCGCGCACGAACCCAATCGCCATCGACATACATATCGATTCCTTGTGTATCGAAATCAAAATTGGTATCTGAATTTTTTTGATGCACCATATCCAAGTGACCTTGTAGCACAATTGGCTTGCGGTTTTCCATTCCGGTAGTCGCAGGTTTGCGGACAATCACGTTACGAATTTCATCTTCAAAAGTTTCTAATCCCAATGAATTGCCGAAGTCTTTCATAAAGGCGATCACTCTATCTTCTCTTTTGGAAGGACGTGGAACGGCATTTAAATCGGCAAATTTGTTCCAAAGTGCTTTGGGTTCTAAATTTCTTATTTCTTGGCTCATTATAAGTGTTTATTTATTTAAATTTTCAAATTATAAATCTAATATATTCAAAAGATTATTATTGGTCTTTTGAATATCAACGGTATCCAATTCTCCTAATTTTCCAAGAATTAAATCCTTGTCAATTGTAGTTATTTTTGATAATCGAAGTAAGGAAATTTTCTTTAAACCATTAGCTTCATTGGGTTCTAAAAAAATATCATAAGGATTTTGCCATTTGAATTGAGTGGTAATAAAAGCAACAATTACATCCAAATCTGAGACAACTAATACCAAAGCTGGTCTTATTTTCTTACCTTTCAAATCGGTAAATGGAAAAGAAAGAAGAATTATATCTCCTTTTTTCATTGGTATATTTCTTTTATATCTGTCACCTGATATAAATCCTCTTCATTTTGAAGAAATTCATACGATTTTGAAGTTGAAGCAAGTGTTTTAATGCCTTCTGTGATAATTTTGTCATCCATTTTACTTGCCAAAAAACTGACGTAATCAGACACTTCCTGAATTCTGGAATCAGAAAGTTGTCGTAATCTTTCGAAAGTGTCCTTAATAAGTTCTTCTCTTGACATAGCTTTTGAAATATCTGAGCTTCCAAAAAGGAAATTAAATTTGTTTAATCACAAATTTACAAAAAAGAAATACTACTTCTTGATTATTGATTAAATTTATCCCCAAAAGCCAATTAATGCAACGCAAATACATTCTTCCCCTATTCCTCCTGATTCAAATTTTGTTTCTAAAAACAATTGCCTTTTTTCCGGAGTTTGTAGAACGATTTTACAGCAATGGATTGTATGTATTTATTTCGAAAATTTCTCGGGTGACATTAGGCAAAATTCCGTTTTCGGTAGGTGATATTATTTATGGAATCGTAATCATTTATCTACTGAAATCGATTTGGAATACTAGAAAAAATTGGACCCGAGGCAAGGCCGAATGGAGCGGAGCTAAGTTGGAATGGAAAAAGACTATTTTAAAAATTTTAAGTGTACTTTCCGTTGTCTATTTTCTTTTTTACTTTTTGTGGGCAATGAATTACTACCGCCAACCGCTTTTTGAAAAAATGAATATTGAACGGGATTACACAGATGCCGATTTACTGGCGTTTACCAAAAAATTGATTGCTAAAACCAATGAAATTCAATCCAAAATCACCGAAAATGATAGCTTGAAAGTGGTTTTTCCGTACTCGAATGAACAAGTATTTGAAATGAACTTAAACGGTTATAAAATACTTTCCAATCAATACGCTTACTTCAAATATACAAATCCTAGCATCAAGAAATCGCTTTTTAGTTTGCCGCTAACCTATATGGGTTTTGGTGGCTATCTGAATCCGTTTACTAATGAAGCACAAGTCAATTATTTGATGCCAATGTACAATGCGCCAACGACTACTTGTCATGAAATGGCGCATCAAATGGGTTTTGCCAGCGAAAGCGAATGCAACTTTATCGGATTTTTAGCATCAGTTAAAAATGAAAATTTATACTTTCAGTATTCGGGATATAGTTTTGCTTTGCGGTACTGTTTAGGCAATTGGTATGCTCGTGACGAAAAAGTTTTTGACGAATTACTTAAAACCGTTCATCCTGGAATATTAAAAAACTACAAGGAAAGTGAAGATTTCTGGAAACAATATGACACTTTTATCGATAAAGGCTTCCATATTTTTTATGACAACTTTCTAAAAATGAATCAGCAAAAAGACGGAATGGAAGGCTATAGCAAATTCGTAAATTTGATGGTGAACTATTTTAAAGAAAAGGAACTATGATTGTTGATTAACGATTTTTGATTTTAGATCTGAATTCAAAAATCGTTAATCACCATTCTGAAATCTATACCTCATCACTTGTAAAAGTCACAAAGCTTTTCTTTTTGAAAGGGCGAATAATAAAGCGGCCTTCCCGGTCAAAACGAATGTAGTTGTACACCCAATTCATAAAAACCACTGCCTTGTTTTTGAATCCAATGAGGGAGAACAAATGTACAAACATCCAGACAAACCAGGCAAAAACTCCACTAAAATGGTAGTTTGGTAAATCGACTACGGCTTTGTTGCGACCAATGGTTGCCATTGCTCCTTTGTCGTTATATTTGAAAGCTTCCATTGGCAGATTTTTTAATAATCTGGCAAAGTTTTCTCCCAATAATTTTCCTTGTTGCAAGGCTGGTTGCGCCATCATAGGATGACCTCGCGGATAGTCTTCGAGTTCCATTTGAGCGATATCTCCCACAGCAAAAATGTTGTTGTAGCCGACAATTTGATTGTATTGATTTACCCTAATACGTTTTACGTTTTCGACCATAGATTTTGCGTCAAGACCAGCAACAACAGCACCTTTTACTCCTGCGGTCCAAATTACGGTGGCAGTTTCAAAGGTTAAATCAGAATTGGTGGTGATAGTGCGACCGTCGTAATTAGTGACGCGGACATTTTTCCAGATTTTTACGCCTAAATTGATTAAGAATTTCTCGGCTTCGGCTGATGATTTCTCGCTCATTGAATCTAAGATTCTGTCTCCTCCTTGAACTAGATTAATTTCCATTTTAGCAATATCGAGATCGGGATAATCTTTTTGCAGGATTGCCTTTTTCATTTCGGCAAGCGCTCCGGCAAGCTCTACTCCTGTTTGTCCACCACCAACGAGCACAAAATTGATGAGACAATTTTGATCTGCAGTGTCTATTGTAAGAACCGCTTGCTCGAAATTCTCGAGAATCAAACTGCGAATATTGAGCGCTTGTGGAATGGTTTTCATCGCCATAGAGTTGCGTTCGATTTCTTTGTTACCAAAATAATTGGTTTTGGAACCTGTAGCAATTACGAGATAATCATAACTAAGATCACCTATTTCGGTAATTACTTTTTTATTAATGGCATCAATT
>CAMDGJ010000108.1 GCA_945897545.1 Flavobacterium psychrophilum | reverse complement strand
CATTGCTAACATTCCAAGGCCCAATAGGTTGGTTAAAGGAAATAGCGTGTGAAAACATAGAAGACATATTAGTCACATTACCAACATTCCATGAACCAATAGGTTGGTTAAAAGAGGAAGTACCAAAAAACATAGAATCCATATTGGTTACACTACCAACATTCCAAGAGTCAATAGGTTGGTTAAAGGCGGTAGCGCTTTTAAACATATTAGACATATTGGTCACGCTACTCACATTCCAAGAGCCAATAGGTTGGTTAAAGGCGGGGTCGCTTTTAAACATATAACTCATATCGGTAACACTACTCACATTCCAAGAACCTATAGGTTGGTTAAAGGCGGTAGCGGCAATAAACATACCAGACATATTAGTAACATTACCAACATTCCAAAAGCCAATAGGTAGGTTAAAATTAATTGCAGAACTAAACATATTAGACATATTAGTCACATTACTCACATTCCAAGCACTAATGTTTTGGTTAAAACTCGTTGCAACATAAAACATACTGTTCATATCGGTAACACTACTCACATCCCAAGAACCAATAGGTTGGTTAAAATCGTCCGCTCCAGAAAACATACTGTTCATATCGGTAACATTACTCACATTCCAAGAGCCAATAGGTTGATTAAAGGCAGGGGCAGTTTTAAACATATTAGACATATTAGTTACATTACTCACATTCCATGACCCGATAGGTTGGTTGAAAGAGGAAGCGCCGTAAAACATATAAGACATATTATTATTAAACACATTATTCACATTCCAAGACCCAACAGGTTGATTAAAAGAGGACGCATAAAAAAACATATAAGCCATATTAGTCACGGAACTCACATTCCAAGACCCAATATTTTGGTTAAAGGCAAAAGCGTTAAAAAATAGTCTAAACATATTAGTCACATTACCAACATTCCAAGAACTAATAGATTGATTAAAGGCATTAGCGTTGTCAAACATAGAACTCATATCGTTTACATTACTCACGTTCCAAGACCCAATTGGTTGGTTGAAAGTTACTGCTTGGTTAAACATAGAACTCATATTGGTTACATTATTAACATCCCAAGACCCAATTGGTTGGTTGAAAGTTCCTGCTTGGTTAAACAAATTGTTCGTAGCAGTTACAAGAGTCGTTACAATATTATCAAAAGGAATTGGTGTTGTACTGCCTGGAGGTGTAAAATAACTTATGCCAGAAGGAATATTATTAGCATAATTAGTAATATTACTAGTAGTTGAATTATTTACAATAGCAAACCATTCCATTCCTGTTCCTCTTGGGTTTGCTTGAATAAAGTAGGGTGACGGAACTGTTGTGCCCGTCCATTTAATGGTAATTAAGTTTGTATCTAATACAACTTGTGCATTGATAGTTTGAGTCATTAAAAATGCTGAAATAATTAGTAGTGTAATTTTTTTCATAATTAATTTATTTGTAAATATATTAAAAAAATTGACACTATCTATATCCTTGATTTTAAGATAATTGAATAAGCAATCATCGCATCAAATTTGCAACTTTCTCCAATAGGGGGGAGCATTTAAAAAGACTTTACATTTTGTAAGGTCTTTTTTGTTTTTATAGGTCAAACAATTTCCGTTTTCTTTACAGACCAAAGTTGCTTTGATAAAAAAATCGCGTTTTCTTATCAAAGCAAAACCCATCACTACTATTATACCCGTTGAGGTATATTCTATCTTGAAAAAATAAATTTACACCTTAAAGGGTATAAATTAAAAAAAATACTTACTTTTATACCCGAAAAGGTGCATATTATGGAATTAAGTAAGTTTGTAAAACACAAAAGAACCTCCGCTAAATTAACTCAACCTGAATTGGCAGAGAAAGCAGGAGTGGGTCTTCGTTTCCTAAGAGAATTGGAACAAGGTAAAGAAACACTAAGATTAGACAAAGTAAATCAGGTGTTGAAATTATTTGGTTGTAAGGTAGGAGCAGTTCAACTAATAGTAGAGGAAGATGAGAAAGGCTGAAATAAAAATATATGATACAACTGCGGGATGGTTGGTAGACGATGAAAATGGATATCATTTTAACTATGATAGTGCTTATTTGAATTCTTCAAATCCTGACCCTATTAGTTTAACATTACCGCTAAAAGAACAACCTTATACAAGTAAAATCTTGTTCCCGTTTTTTGATGGTCTTATCCCCGAAGGGTGGCTGTTAGATATTGCTCAAAACAATTGGAAACTAAACCCACGAGATAGAATGGGACTTTTGATGGCGTGTTGTAAAGATTGTATAGGAGCCGTTAGTGTTCATCCCTTAAATAATCAAGAACGATGAAATCGCCACTAACAATTAGTTTGCCTAAGCAATTGAAAAATCATCGAACTCCAATTGAAAACAATTTAAATTGTGAGATAAACACCTATAAATAAAAAGGAGATAACATATATGACCGCTAACAAATAAACTTATACCTATATGAAAAGATGTCTATATTGTTACGGACCACTAACTGAAAATGAAGTAGATTTTCATAGCACTTGTTGTAAAAAAATATTTGGGCAATCTACTCCTCCTGAATTACCTTATACAGAAAACCAAATGGAAGAATTGGCTTTACAGGTGGTAAAAAGTCAAACTACTTTAACGGGGGTTCAAGCAAAATTATCCTTGGAATTAACACCAAGTGAAAAAGGGGATGGAAAAAGATTTACAATAGTTGGTTTGTGGGGAGATTATATATTAAAACCACCTACTAAAAATTTTAATCAATTACCGGAAGTTGAAGATGTAACAATGCACTTGGGAACCATAGCCAAAATAAAAATGGTGCCCCATAGTTTGATACGATTACAATCAGGTAATCTTGCCTACATCACCAAGAGAATTGACCGCTTAAAAAGTCAAAAACTTTTAATGGAAGATATGTGTCAATTGACAGAAAGTATGACAGAGAACAAGTATCGCGGGTCTTACGAACAAATTGCCAAAGTTCTTTTGAAACATTCCTCTAATCCGGGTTTAGATTTAGTAAACTTCTTTGAACAAGTATTGTTTTCATTCTTAACGGGGAATGCTGATATGCACTTAAAAAACTTCTCTATCATCAAAACGAATGAGCAAAGTTACATTCTATCTCCCGCTTATGATATGGTGGCAACAGCAATTGTTAATCCTGCCGATGATGAAGATTTTGCTCTAACTCTCAATGCTAAGAAGAAAAAAATTAATAGAAAAGATTTCATAACGGTATTCAATTCTTTTAAGTTAGACAATAAACAACAGGAGAACATTTTTAATAAAATGGACAAAGCTAAGGACAAATGGATTCGTTGTATTGATGATAGTTTTATGAGCAATGATTTTAAGGTTGCCTACAAAGAATTGATAAAAAATAGATTTGAAAGAATTGCTTAGTTATTTGGTTTTTCCATAATTATATTTTTCAAATAAATATCACCGCACTGAAAACTATATTTTTTAAAGTAAAATTATGTCCTTGATTTTTAGATAATTGAATAATAAATAATTGAGGCAAAACTGTAACTTTCTCCAATAAGGGGAGCATTTTAAAAGACTTTACATTTTGTAAGGCCTTTTTTGTTTTTATAGGTCAAACAATTTCAGTTTTCTTTACAGACCAAAGCTCCTTTGATAAGAAAAATCACGTTTTTTATACAAATACAAAATATTTTTTTCCAATCATTTACTAGAAGGCAAACACGGTGAGTTTGCGTCTAAAAAAGATGCTTTAATAGCATTAGGACGTACAATCTGTTTAGATTATAACGAATTAGCTGAAACATAAGTTATACAAACCCCAAACAACTTCATCATAAATATAGCTATAAGAATGCGCTTAAATATAAGATTTCGTTACTTTTTAATCATTTGATTTTCTTGGACAATAATTTCCAATGGCATATAATGCAAGTCTTCAACATGTTCCTTTAACACACTCTTTTTATATAAATGATTAATTCCCATATAGCCTTGTTCTTCCGGTTTTTGATGAATTAAAAAGTCAATAATACCATTATTTAAGTACTCCAGGTTTTGTTTTAACAACTCATAGCCTATAACCCGAATATCCTTTAGCTTGTTTTCTTTAATGAATTTAGCCACTATATATACTCTTGAATTGGGTATAAAAACGCAATCTATAGCATCGAACATGTTTTTTGTTAATTGGTTTTCAATATCATATTTTATGCTAATTTCAGTAAAATTAAATTTTGGAAGACCTTGCTTTTCCTCAAAAAAGGCATAAAATCCCTTGATACGTTGCAAAAAAACATTCGTTCTAGAGGTGCTTTCCACATTTTGATTGATTATTAATATCAAAACGTTGCTGTCGTTTTTGATACCATAACTAATCAGTTTTCCGCCTAAATAACCACTTTGATAGGAATCTTGGCCTATATAGGCAATGCCGTCTATTTCTGGAAGATTGGAATCAATCATTACAATTGGAGTATCTTTTTTCTTGTATTCATTCAAGAAAGAAACCGATTCCTCATAAAATATAGGCGCAAACAATAATCCATCATAGTCCAGTTTTAAAACTTTTGAAGCTATTTTTTTAAAAGAGGTAATGTTGTAATCAAAAAAGAAATAGTCAACCGTTACTCCAAAATTAGCCAATTCCTCTGCCGCTTTTGATATTCCAATAATTGGGGCTTGCCAATATTCTATATTTTCGTTTTTTGGAAGAAAAACAGCAAATTTAAACTTCTTGTTGAAAGCTAAATTACTGGCAAAAATATTTTTTTTATAGCCGTATTCTTTAATTATGGCGTTCACTTTTGCTATGTTCTCTTCCGTAACTTGGCCGCGATTATGAATGATTCTATCTACCGTTCCAACGGATACGTTAGCAATTTCGGCTATTTTTTTGATTGTAATCATTCCTGATTTCTATATTATTTCGATCATTTTCTCGAAATGCAAAAGTATATATTTTTTATTAAAGAGGTGTACTTTCCTATTATTTCAATTTATTTTAAATATTTTCTTTATTATTAGGACCTTTTTTAAATATTTAATTTATTTTATCTTATTAAATTAGGAATTATAGTTTTTATTTTTTTTATTTGCTGTCGTGTTCGTACACGAATAATTTATTTCTGATTTTTTGTTAATGAAATGAACAAAAATTATCACTGTAATAATACCGTATTATGAACATACTTTTAACGAAAAACCAAATTATTAAAAAATGAAAAAGAGCCTAACAAAATTTCTAACCCAGAATCTAATTATCGTGAAAAAAGCAATTGGATTCTTTCTTCTTTTACTTACAACAATAATCAATGCCCAAACAGGTAAAGTTCTTGTAGCAGGTAATGTCCTTGATAGTAAAGGATTGCCTATTCCAGGTGTTACGGTATCTGGAGTTAATAAATTAGGAACACTAACTGATTTAGATGGTCGTTTTTCTATAAGTGTACCCGATAATTCAACTTTAAAATTTGCTTATTTAGGGTACCAGAGCCAGACAATTGCGGCATCAAGCACTACTTCCATAAAAATTGTACTGAAAGAAGAATTAAATTCACTTCAAGAGGTAGTTGTTACTGGTTATGGTTCTCAACGAAAAAAAGATTTAACAGGAGCTATTTCGTCAGTAAAAGTTAAAGATATGTTGACCGTACCTACAATAAGTGTTGCGGAAATGCTTCGTGGTAAAGTTGCAGGAGTAGATGTTACTATAGGGTCAGCTCGCCCAGGAGGTGGCTCAGAGATTTTAATTCGTGGAAAACGTTCCCTTTCAGGTAGCAATGGACCTCTTTACGTTGTTGATGGTTCTCCTGTGAGTAATATTGACGATCTTAATGCAAATGATTTTAAAAGTGTTGAGGTTTTAAAAGATGCGGCTTCACAGGCAATATATGGAGCTAGAGCTTCGGCTGGTGTCATATTAATTACTACTAATCGTGGTTATGACGGCAAGATGGTAATCGACTTTAGTGCCACTACTTCAATGCAGAGTTTAAAGAAGAATTTTGATTTGATGTCAGGCACAGAATGGATAGAAATGCTTTTGGTGCAACAAAACGATTTTAGACCCGTATCGGAAGTTGAAGATTATATCATTGAAGCTGCTATTGGTGATGATATGATTTATAAAAATTATAAGGCCGGAATAGAAACCAACTGGGAAAATGAATTGATAAAACCAGCGCCAATGAGTACTTTTAATTTGGGATTAAAGGGTGGTAGCCCAAGCACTAAATATAGTTCTAGTATTAATTACATCAATCAAGACGGAATGATCAGTAATTCTGGATTTGATAGAATAACAGGTAGATTAAATGTAGATCAAAAAATATCTTCAAGTATAAAAATAGGTACAAACGCGTCTTATTCGCGTTCTAATTTGTACGGAGAGGATGGTATTACTAATGGTAGTTCCGGAGCATCAAATTTGTATCGAAAAGCTTTTACATATTCTCCTTATGCAAGTCCGTATGATGCGAACGGAGCTATAAGTGAGTTCGTAAGTTCGGATTTAAAATACAATCCTTTGTGGAATATAAGAGAACATTCAGACAAAAGAATGGTTGCAAGGCTGTTGATCAATGTTTTTGCCGAATGGGAAATAACGAAAGGACTTAAATACCGACTTAATGGTAATTTTAATTCTAGAGAAGAAAACAGAGAAAGCTATGAAACTCGCTTACACGAAAATGGAAGAGTCAATAACGGTTGGGGACGACTTAGTTTTGGTAGCGATACTGAATGGTTGTTGGAAAACATATTAACCTATGATAAAAAATTAAACGATAACAATCGTTTTGACATTACTTTGGTGCAGAGCGCCAACGTATTTAGAACTGAAGGATTCTCAATGACCGCCGAAAATTTCTTGACTGATTTTTTTGGAGCCAACGGTTTTAGTAACGCAAGAGAATTTAATATTCCAAATCGTTCTATTTCGAATCGTCAGATATCGTCTTATCTTGCGCGAGCGCGATATACACTTTATGATAAATATATATTTTCAGCATCCATTAGAAAAGATGGATCGTCGGTATTTGGTACCGAAAACCAGTCGGGACTTTTTCCTTCTGTTTCTGCAGCCTGGGTTTTAAAAGACGAGTCATTTTTAAAAGATGTTAATTTTGTATCCAATCTAAAATTGAGAGCTAGTTATGGAGAAGTGGGGAATCAAGGGATTGGTGCTTATCAAACTACCTCTTTTACCACTCAATCAGAAATGTTGTTTGGAAATGATGCTACATACAGTGTAGGATTATTGCCGGGTGGTGTAATGCCTAATCCATTTTTGAAATGGGAAACTTCAGCTTCTAAGAATATAGGACTGGATTTTGGATTTTTCAATAACCGTTTAACCGGAAGTGTAGAATGGTATGATACCCGTACTACCGATTTATTGATCTATAATAAATTAGCTGCGGCTACGGGATATTCCTCACAATTAAGCAATTTAGGGGAAGTTCAAAACACAGGTATAGAAGTTCAACTAAGTGCGACATTAGTCCAAAAGAAAGATTTTAGCTGGACTGCTAATGCAACTTTTAGTAATAATCAAAATAAGATTTTGAAGATTGACGGTAAAACAGACGCTAATGGCAAGCCATTGGATCAACCTAACAATAATTGGTTTATAGGATACCCAATAGATGCTTACTACGAATATAATTTTGATGGAATTTTTAATACTGTTGAAGATGTTAGGGTCTCTCCACAAGGGTTTAATTCTTCGACAGGCGTTGCATTAACTGAAGCCCAACTTTTGGGAAAAGTGGGTTCCATAAGAGTTTTAGACTTAAATGGAGATGGCTTAATCACTGAGGCCGACAGAGAAATAGTTAAGGCGAACCCTGATTGGATAGCCTCTTTTAATACTACTTTTAATTACAAAGGATTTGAGTTGATGGCTGATTTTTATGCAGTGCAAGGAGTTATCAAAAATAATACTTTTTTATATGACTATAATGATGGAGGAACTAATGGAGGAAGACTCAACGGTTTCAAAAGAGATTATTGGACTCCAAGTGGGTTAGGTCAAGAAGCTCCATTACCAAAGATACTTAATGCGGATCAATTTGTTAAGTCTATGGGACTCCAAGACGCATCTTATCTTCGTATTCGAACATTGTCGTTGGGGTATACATTGCCTAGCTCAATGGGTTTAGCAAAAAACAATATTTCAAAATTAAACGTATATGTTTCAGCTACCAATTATTTTACTTGGACTAAATATCAATCTTATGGACCAGAAAATAGTCCATCAAGTTATCCAGAGCCTAAAACAATAACATTAGGCGTAAACGTAACACTATAAATTAAAGAAAAATGAAAAATAAACTTATACTACTAACAATTGCTACAGTCTTATTATGGAGCTGTTCAGAAGATTTTTTGAAAGAAAAAAACGAAACAGACCTTTCTGTAGATTTTATTTATGATACTCCCGAAGGGATTGGATTTGCAGTAACTGCCTTATATCCAATTCAAAGAAATATGGGTGATTACGGAGATATTAATCAGAGTTTACCCACTTTAGGGTTATTAACCGGAGATGACGTTACTTTTACTCGAGCAGGGGAAAACTTCTGGAAAGGAACAGCTTGGTATGATCCAACCGCTCTAACTTCTGTAAATAAAGACGTGGAAGGTTTTTGGAATTACAACTACAAAATTATTGGTAGAGCGAATGAAATTATTTATTATGCCTTAAAAATGGATGAAAGTAATTCATTAGTGAAACAAGCATTATCCGAGGCTTATTGTTTTAGAGCGCAGGCATACTTCAATCTTTTAAGAAGATTTGACAATATTTATTTCACCACAGATGTTGTAACGCCTTATAATCTTAATGATTCAAAAGTATATGAACCAGCGAGCCAGGAAGTGGTAATGGCTCAAATAAAATCAGACCTGAATTATGCGATTACTAATTTATCGTGGACAACACCTCAGACAGGACGATACACAAAAGGAGCTTCTTGTCATATAAAAGCCTTGGTTGATATGTGGCCAATAAACGACGATTTGAGCACAATGGATCTTGATGATGCTATTTTAAATGTAGAAAAAATAAAAAATCAAGGTGTTTATGCCTTGGTAGCGGAGCCTAAAGATGTTTTTGCTCCTACAACATTTTCAGCGACTAGTGCCAAAATTAATAATTCAGAATCCATAATGGTTGATCAGTGGAGTAACGCTATTGGTGGTGCACCCGCTAATAGTTCTGGAGTTGTTAATGGACATCGTTTTGCTTCTACCTTTTTAAGTCGATATAATCTAACACCAAGTAATACAGCATTTGTGGTTTTAGATTTAGAACAAGGAGGCACGCCTTGGGGACGAATTTATACAAACGACTACCTGTTGAGTTTATA
>CAMDGJ010000107.1 GCA_945897545.1 Flavobacterium psychrophilum | reverse complement strand
TGCTCGCTGAATTGTATTGTTTGTTGCTGTACTACCATTTAAAAAACCTTATAATTAAAGCTAAATATAAGAAAAAAGGAGCAAAGAAACTTCGTTCTCTACTCCTTTTTTTATTGTTTTTTCGAAAAAAGACTTTTTCAGTGCCCTCATATTATCGGGACATTTTTTTGTGGTACTCTGCTAAAACTGATTTTTTACCTACAGTTTTAGTAATATAATCGTTCTCTAAATTCCAGCCTCGAGCTGGCGAATATTCTCGGCCATACCAAATCATTTGCAGGTGTAAATCATTCCAAGTTTCTTTCGGAAATAGGCGTTTTGCATCTTTTTCAGTCTGAACAACATTTTTTCCATTGGTTAAATTCCATCGGTACATTAGTCTATGAATGTGCGTATCTACAGGAAAAGCAGGAACGCCAAAAGCCTGCGACATGACCACACCTGCCGTTTTGTGACCCACGGCTGGCAACTCTTCTAAAAACTCGAAACTTTGAGGTACTTCTCCGCCGTGTTTGTCAATTAAAATATGTGATAAACCGTGAATCCCTTTGGATTTCATCGGCGATAAGCCACAAGGGCGAATGATTTCCTTAATCTCTTCGATAGACATTTTTATCATATCATAGGGATTATCCGCTTTTGCAAAAAGTAGTGGCGTAATTTGGTTGACCCGAACATCCGTGCATTGTGCCGAGAGCAAAACGGCAATCAACAGCGTGTAGGGATCTTTATGGTCTAAAGGAATTGGAATCTCGGGATACAATTCTTTTAACGTATTTATAACAAACGTTACACGTTCTTTTTTGTTCATTTTTAAGTAAATTTGAAATGTAAAGAAAGTCAATTTTGATAGCATTTGCAATATCAAGATTCAATTTCAATAACAATGACAATATCAATAACAATTTGTAACTTTTAACTTCTAACCTCTAACCTCTAACCTCTAACCTCTAACCTCTAACCTCTAACCTCTAACCTCTAACCTCTAACTTCAAATGACAACATTAATACAAGGAGACAAAGCTCCCAATTTTTCAGGAATTGACCAAGACGGAAAATCTCATCAATTAGCCGATTACAAAGGAAAAAAATTAGTGGTTTTCTTTTATCCAAAAGCCAACACACCGGGCTGCACAGCTGAAGCTTGCGATTTAAGAGATAATTTCGAACGTTTTCAAGCAAATAATTTTGAAATTTTGGGAGTAAGTGCTGATGGGGCTAAAGCGCAGTCCAAGTTCAAGGAAAAATATAATTTTCCGTTTCCATTACTGGCAGACGAAGACAAATCAGTGATTCAAGCTTTTGGGGTTTGGGGCCCAAAAAAGTTTATGGGAAAAGAATATGACGGCATTTACAGAACCACATTTATAATTGACGAAGCTGGAATTATTGACGAAGTAATTTCTGAAGTAAAAACCAAAACTCATGCTTCACAGATTTTGAAATAAAAGTTTATTAAATTAATAAAGCCAAGAAAACAATTTCGCTTTCTTGGCTTTTTTTTATTTTCATTGGCGTCGATAGTCGCATTGACAGAAACTAGTTACTTTTTTCTACTACTGCATTTGGTTTATATCCAAAAAGTTCTTGCTCTTTTATGATTTCAGCAACGCCAGTAGGTAACATCGTTTCCCATCCTAATTTACTTTCGTTAATCATTTTTAAAACCTCTCGAGAGAAAACTTCTAAGTTTTTATGGTTGAAGTTGGTGATATCTACCACTTTTCCGTTGTATTTAAAAAACTTGTATAATTCTTTCATCCTAGGATGTACTTTTAATGTTTCAGAATTAATAATAATACCGTTTTCGTCAATCATTGGATATAAATAAACTTTCATATCTCTGTAAAATAATTTTCCGAAAGCCTCTAGAATGCCACCACTCAAATGGCGATAGTATTTTTCGTCAAAAATATCAACCAAGTTATTTACTCCCATTGCTAATCCCATTCTGGCTTTGGTATATTTTGAGAAGTATTCGACAACTTTATAATATTCTTGAAAATTAGAAATCATTACTGTTTGCCCAAGAGAACATAGTAATTCAGCTCGATCCATAAAATCCCTCTCATCAATTTCTCCATCAGAACGTAAATTTGACAAAGTGATTTCAAAGATGACCAAGGTGTTCTTTTCATCAACTTTATTTTCGTTTAAAAACATTTTTAAGGATTCCTTGTACATATCCATATTAACCTTTGTCACGGGACGAAAGCTTCCTCTTAAAGTAAGAATATTCTTTTTGTATAAGATAGCAGCTGGAAGTATGTTTTTTCCTTGAGGATCAAAAATAACGGCATCAGTCATTCCGTTTTTCACTAGTTGTAGACTCATTAAACGATTGTCAACAGCCGCAAAACGAGGTCCGGAAAAATTTATAGTGTCTATTTCTAGCTGATCTTTGTCTAAATGGTCGTATAAATAGCGTAGAAATTTTTTAGGATCATTGTATTTATAATACGCTCCGTAAATTAAATTTACACCAAGAATTCCCAATGTTTCTTGTTGTAATCGTACATCTGTTTCTTTAAAACGAATGTGTAGAATTATTTCGTTATACCCTTCGTCAGGTTCAATTTGAAAATGAATCCCAACCCAGCCGTGTCCTTTAAATTGTTTTGCAAAATCAATTGTAGCGACAGTATTTGCATAACAAAAAAACATTTTATTGGGATGTTTATTTCTACTTAATCTCTGTTCTATCAAATCTCCTTCGTGATGAAGCATTTTTTTAAGACGACTTTCTGTAACATACCGACCATCTTCTTCAACACCATAAATAGAATCGCTAAATTCTTTATCGTAGGCAGATGTTGCTTTTGCGATGGTTCCAGAAGAACCTCCTGCTCTAAAAAAATGTCTCACGGTTTCTTGACCGGCTCCAATTTCAGCAAAAGTTCCGTAAATGTTTTCGTTCAAATTGATTCGAAGCGCTTTGTCTTTTATTGAAGGGATTTGCTCGATGACTCTGTCACCTTTCAGTTTTATTTCTGTGTCCATTTATATTAAATTGGGCTTATTTCTAGCAAAGTTACTAAAATAGGTTTCTAATGAAAGAGAAATAATGCTATTTTTGTAAAATAATCAACAAATATTGTGCTAGATGAATGTATATTTTTTAGGGACTGGCACATCACAAGGAATTCCGGTAATTGGCAGTAATCATTCGGTGTGTCAAAGTACTGATTTTAAGGATAAAAGGCTCCGAGTTTCGGTCTGGATAACTTGGAATAATCATTCCTATTTGATTGATTGTGGACCAGATTTTAGACAGCAAATGCTCACTTCAAACTGTCAAAAGGTAGACGGAATTTTATACACTCACGAGCATGCAGATCATACTGCGGGTTTGGATGATATTCGTCCATTTTTTTTTAAGCAAGGAGATATTCCAATTTACGCTCATCAGCGAGTTATTGATAATCTTAAAAAAAGATTCGATTATATTTTTGAAACCGAAAACAAATATCCTGGAGCTCCTTCTGTTAAAACGATTGAAGTTATTAATAATCATCCTTTTTCTATTGGAAATAAAACTGTAATTCCCATCAACGTGATGCACGGAAATCTTCAAGTTTTTGGATACAGAATTGATGACTTTGCTTACTTGACAGATGTTAAAACAGTGGAGCAAAATGAATTAGAAAAATTAAAAAATCTAAAAGTTTTGGTGGTTAACGCGCTGCGGGAAGAACCACATTCAACCCATTTTAATTTGCAGGAAGCTTTGGATTTTATTGCCTTGGTTAAACCTGAAAAATCTTATATTACGCATATCAGCCATATATTAGGTTTTCACGAGGAAGTTCAAAAGAAGCTTCCAAAAAATGTTTATTTGGCTTACGACAACTTGGAAATCACTATTTAATACAATTAAGAAATGAAAAAATCATTGATGCTTTACCTTTTTATTCTTGCGCTGCTTTTGAATGTTTTTACCTTTATGTATTTCAGTAAGAAACTGGATTTTGAAGAAAACCGATTTGCAAATAAAGAGAAAAAATGGAAGAATAATTTGAATTCCATAACTGAGAAACTTACGGATGCCAATTATTTTTCATTGGAAAAGAACGAAAATGCACAGAATTATTTTAATCCTGATACAGCAACAAAAACGATTCAAATCGAAAAATTGATGCCTTTTGTAACCGAAAAGTTAATGGATTTTAACGCCAATCCCAAAGGAAATCCATACGTTGGCCAAGATCAAATTGGTGCCAATAAATTCATCATTAATAAAGTGAGAATCTTGAATCACCGCTGGATTATTGCTGATTTCAGCGACGGAGAATATTGGGGTGAAGTTTTAATAAAGTATTTTGTCAATGAGGATGAAACGGTTTCTTTCGAAACATTTCAATCCTTGATTTACCAAAAATAGTGTTCAGATTTCAGATTTCAAATTTCAGATTTCAGATTTGCTTCGCCCTTTTGCTATCGCTCGGGTCAGATTAGGAATGGTAAACATTTATGTGTAAAAAAAACGAAAACCTCTTGATTTCTCAAGACGTTTTCGTTTTTTTTGCTAATTGCTAACTGCTAGTTTTTAACTTCTAACTTCTAACCTCTAACCTCTAACTTCTAACTTCTAACCTCTAACTTCCTCAAAGTAGCCAATTCGTGAAATCATAAAAATTTTGTGGAGAGACTCCGTGCCCAATTGGATATTCCTTGTATGTCGTTTCTATTCCTAAATTATCCAGAAAAGGTTTTGCCTTACGGCCCCATTCTACGGGTATTACTTGGTCGACCGTTCCGTGGGAAGTGAATATTTTAAGATTGGAGAATGAATTTTTTAGATAATTTTCTTCGATAATTTCTGGATTGATATAACCACTCATTGCCACCACTCTTTGCACTTTTTCAGGATGTGAAAGCGCTACAGCATAACTTAAAATTGTACCTTGGCTAAAGCCAATCAAAGTTACATTCGAAGCATCAATTGTGTAATTTGCAACCAGTTCGTCAATGAATTTTGCAATTAAATCTCTTGAAGTTCTAGCTTGATCATTGTCGGAAAACTTGTTTTGTTCGGCATCAAAGTTGATGGCATACCAGGCATAACTTCCGTATTGCAGATTATAAGGTGCACGAGCCGAAACAATATAGTATTCATCCGGTAGTTCCGTCGCAAAAGAGAACAAATCTTCTTCGTTACTACCGTAACCGTGGATTAAGAGTAAAAGTGGATTTTTATCCAATTTTATTTTGGGCTCTTTTATGAGGTATTCGAGTGATAAATTCATTAAATTAAGATATATTTTCAAACCATTTTTGGAAATAAGTTCCTAATAATGGAATTGGTTTTGTTTGTCCATTGATGGCGCTAAAAATTCCGTATGTCCATAAAACAGAAAGAAAAACCCACATAGATATCGAAATCATCGGACTATCAAAATTACTGATGATTAGTCCTAACGAGATAAAAGTTAGCGATAAACCCAATGCTTGACGAATGTGGAATGAAGCAAATGAATTTTTGTCTTCTCCCGAATTCATTGACATAGCAATAAAAACTCCAATTATTAAAATATAGCTTGTTATGGCCGCTGTTTTTCCTTTTTCGATGCTGTTGTTTTCCATTTTTATTTAACCACAAAGTTCACAAAGGTTTTACACGAAGTTCACAAAGTGTTTATTTAGATAATTGTTAATAGTGTTCTTTGTGCCTTCTTCGTGCACCTTGTGTTTAAATTTTAACCTAAAACTAGTTTCCCCTGATTGAAAATCCCATATACTTTTCCATTTATTTCAACTCCAAGAAATGCAGAATTCTTCGATTTTGACACTATATTTTCTTTAGAAAAAACACTTTTTCCATCGGGATTGAACAAAGTAATATTAGCTTTTTTACCTTCGGCAATACTATAGTTTTCTCGCGAAACTTCAGGGCAAAATGTTGTTTTTCCTGCGGTCAGTTTTTCTACTACTTTTTCAAGTGGTAAAACTGTTAGCAAGGCTCCGAAGGCACTTTCTAAACCAATAGTTCCGTCCTTGGCCAGGTCAAATTCCATTTTTTTATGCTCTATATCTATTGGGTTATGATCCGAAGTAATCATATCGATTGTATTGTCTAGAATTCCAGCAAGTAGTGCTTGTCTATCAGCTTCAGTTCGCAAGGGTGGAGAAACTTTGTACCTCGTATCGAAGCCTTCTAATGTTGCATCTGTTAAAACCAAATGATGCACGGAAACGCTACAGGTAACGTTTAATCCTTTGGATTTGGCTTCTTTGATTAACGCTACTGATTTCGCTGTAGAAATGGTTGGAATATGCAATTTTCCACCGGTATATTCAAGTAAAAATAAATTTCTGGCGACTTGCAATTCTTCGGCTAGGTTTGGAATTCCTTTCAAACCTAATTTGGTTGAAACTATTCCTTCATTGGCAACACCATTTCCTTTGATGTTTGAATCTTGGGCGTATGCAATGACCAATCCCTCAAAATCCTGAACGTATTGCAAAGCTATTTTTAGTAAATTGGCATTGTCTAAACTAGTGTTGTAATCGCCAAAAGCAACAGCACCTGCATTTTTCATATCGAACAATTCCGCCATATTTTTTCCTTCACTTCCTTTGGTCAAGGCACCAATTGGAAAAAGCTCAGTGGCAAAACCATTGGCTTTATTTTTTACAAAATTTATTTGCGATTGATTGTCAATAATCGGGTAGGAGTTGGGTTGCAAAGCAATGGCAGTAAAACCGCTTCGTGCTGCAACATTTAAGCCATTTGAAATGGTTTCCCGATCCTCAAAACCGGGTTCGCCAAGGGAAACACTGCTATCAAACCAACCTTGGGAAATGTGTAAATTGTCAAGTTTTACTTCGTTAGCATTATCCGTGTTGGGAAGCGAAGTTCCTATTTTTTTGATAATACCATCAACAATTAAAAGATCTACAATCTTGTTGTGAAAAGGACTTTCTGAATCGATAATTTTGGCTTCCCGGATGATTGTGTTCATAGTATTTATTTAGTATTTGAACCTGTGGGTGAAATTCAATTTTTAAACGCATAGAAACATAGTTTTAAAATAACTAAAAAAGGCGTTTCACTTTATTAGAGAAAATTATAGCTATGCGAACCCAAGAATTGGGCTATCTCATTCTTTTTTTCAATGTTTCTATGTGTTTAATTCTGTTTTTTATTTTAATTGCATCCAACGTTTTTATTTCACGAATCGTATAATTGCCATTTCAGTTAGCAGAAAAAGCAATGCAAATATAACAAACCATTTCCAAATTTGATTGTCGGTTCGGTCGGTTTGTAAGGTATCGAAAACTGTGCTAATAGAATCGATAGTTTTATAGTTAGAAAGAACATTTTCATTGGCTTGAGCCAAATCACTCTCGGTTCTGTTGTAGTTAAAACTGATGTTTTGCAAACGTTCGTTTTGATTATAAATTCCAAAATTACCTGCTTGGACGGGCAAATCGTTAAAAGTCATTTTTACTTTATTGTTCAGCATCTGTTGCACTGGAATAAATGTTTCAGCGTCGTTTTTGACATTTAAAATGTCGTCTTTAGACAAATTTACATCAACTAAAAAAGGAATATTATTTCCAATAGTAATAGCACTCACTCCATTATTTTGATTATTTAGCGCCATTTTGTAAAAAGTAGGAACAATTAATGGCGATTGTTGAAAATTTGAGTTTTCTACGTTTATTGAAGCAGCAAAAATATAAACTGACGATCCCGAAGTTGCGGTAAAATTGTTAATGGAAGTTAAAAACGCAGTTTGGTCTTCATAATACAAAGCTGCTGGATTGGAGCCAACTATTGAAAAATAATTTTTTGTTTTTGGATATTGAAAATTATTGATTTTATTTTCGAATACTCCATTAAATAGTGGATGATTGAAGTTGATTTTTGTGACTAATTTTTCTTTGTTCTCCAAAGATTTGAATTGGATGTTTCCAAAGATTTTCAAAAACGGATTTAGATTTGCAATAGCATTTTTCGCCGAAGGAATAATTATGAGGTTTCCTCCTTTTTCGACAAAAGATTTCAAGGTAGTTTGAAGTGCTTGTGGTATTTCATCGAGTTCGTTCAAGACGATTGCATCTTGATCTTCGAGGGAGTTATAATCCAGATTTTCAATAGCAAAATTATTGAAATTGAATTCGTCATTGGTGTAAATTCGAGACAAAAAATTCGATTTTTCGGGTTGTCCAATACTGATTACATTAATTTTTTCAGGTTTTGAAATACTAAAATACAAGTTGTTATCGTATTCTAATCTGCTATCAGTAATAGAAACATAACCGTGGAAATCCTTTTTCGGAATGGTGAAATAAATGGTTTTATCTTTGGTTTCCAGTTTAGTCAGAGTCTTTGCAATCAGTTTGTTTTGATTGTACAAAGCGACTGGAATCTGTTTGTCTTTTTCGCCAAAAGCGCATAATTTTAAACCAATTTCATAAAAATCATCCAAAGTTTGATGAATAAAAACACTGTCAATCGAAGCGTTGTTTTCGTTTTCTGCTTTTGGAATAATAAAGTAGGTGTTAAAATCGATGTCTATACTTTTTAATTGTTTCGATTCTAAACCAATTCCATCTGTAATCACAACAATATCTTTGTTAAATGCTGATTTTCTAGATTTTATTTTTGCCATTGCGCTTTCCAATTGAAAGGATAAAGCGCTGTATTTTAGGTTTTGTAATTCTGTTCGAATGGATTTGATGTCCGTGTTCCAAAAAGTTTCGGAATTGGTAATCAAAGAAAAGGTTTGGTTTTCGGGTGTGTTTTCGAGCAATTCCTGAACGGCCCTTTTTAGTAATTCTCCTTTTTGACCTTTGGCTTGCATCGAGTAGGAATTGTCCAAAACGATGTACATTTCGTTCGAACTGTTTTTGGTGTCTTTAGCTTTGAAAAAAGGTTGTGCAAAAGCAATAATAATGCAGGTTAGAAAAAGTAAACGAGTGGCCAAAAGCAGCCATTTCTTGATTTTGGAACTCTTTCTGGTTTGAATGGAAAGTTCTTTCAGAAAGCGGACATTCGTGAAATATTCCTTTTTGAAACGTCGCAATTGAAACAAATGAACCAGAATTGGTATAACCAGTAAAAAGAGAAAATAGAGAATTTCTGGGTGTTTGAATTGCATTCTGGTGTTAAGTTTACTTCACAATATGACATCATCAGAGATGTTCAGTGAATTTCATTTTTCAAAAATACAAATTTGTAGATAATTGTAAGTCTATATTTGTAAATTTTTGTTTGCATAATAATGGAATTATTATCCAAACTACTTATATTTGTTTTTCAACTATAAATTTAAATAATGAAAATTTTTTTTATCATTCTTTCCGCTTTCGTTTTTAGTTCCTCTCAAGCACAGGAAAACAAATTCAATTTAATTGTTGGTACTTATACCAAAAGCTGTGAAAGCAAAGGAATTTATGTTTATGAATTCGATCCGAACAAGGGAGATTTTAAACCAAA
>CAMDGJ010000106.1 GCA_945897545.1 Flavobacterium psychrophilum | reverse complement strand
GCTTTTATTGAATCTCTAAAAAAGAAAATACAGGTATAGAAGCGGCTGGAATGAATCCTGCCTTTTTAGAAACGTATCACAATGCAGAGGAAATCTACCGCTCCTAAAAACTAAAATTAGAACAACACCTGAACTATTTTAATCTTCATTTTATTAATAGAGAGAAATTCATATTCGATTCCTCCTACCCCATTATTTATTTTGAAGGTAAGTTGATTTGCAAAAAATTAATGGAAAATAAAATTATTCCTTCTTCATTTAAGTATACAAATGAGTCTGGAAAACTCAATAGAATTGTTATAACTGCCACCCATTACATTGCAGATTTGGAGTATTTGGTAACTCAATTATCTTAATTTTATCATAAAACCGTATTGACAAATTGCAATTTTTAGTGTTATTTAATCTTTTACCCATAAAATTATAGGGTTCAAATTATAAATTTAATAAAAATAACAGTCATCAATATATTTTTTTAGGGGGTATGAAATCATTTATATACTTTTAGCAAAATTAATAACTAAAAAACTATACTATGCGAAAGATTATTTTAAGTGTGATATTGATCACAATTCTAGTGTTAACCGTTTTCTCAATTTTTTTATTTCCAGAAAGTACTACATTAGGAGCACACGTTGTTGACCTAAAATTAGATACTGGTGATACAGCTTGGATGTTAGCGGCAACAGGACTTGTATTGTTAATGACGCCAGGACTAGGTTTCTTTTACGGCGGAATGGTAGGCAAAAAGAATGTAATTAGTACTGTACTTCAAAGCTTTATAGCTATGGTAATTGTCACTGTACTTTGGGTTGTAGTTGGTTTTGGATTGTGTTTTGGACCTTCAATAGGAGGATTTATTGGTGATCCATCAACAAATATGTTTTTTCAAGGAGTGAGCGCTAATACTGCTTGGGAATTAGCTCCAACTATTCCTTTTCTATTATTTGCCTTATTTCAAGCAAAATTTGCCATTATTACACCTGCTTTGATAACAGGAGCTTTCGCAGAACGTGTTCGCTTTTGGGCATATTTGTTATTTATGGTTTTATTCATACTTTTCGTTTACGCTCCATTGTGTCATATGACTTGGCATCCTGATGGAATATTCTTCGGTTGGGGAGTTTTAGATTTCGCTGGTGGAACAGTTGTACACATGAGTGCTGGCTGGGCTGCTTTAGCTGGAGCCATGTTCTTAGGAAAAAGAAAATCTGAAAAATCAAACCCTGCACGTGTTACTTATGTATTATTAGGTACTGGTTTGTTATGGTTCGGTTGGTTCGGTTTCAATGCAGGATCTGCTGTAGGAGCAAATGGACTTGCTGCTCAAGCATTAGGAACTACAACAGTTGCTGCCGCTGCTGCTGCAATGGGATGGGTATTTTTAGACAAAATTCTTGGACACAAACTTTCTGCAATGGGCGCTTGTATTGGAGCTGTGGTTGGATTAGTTGCCATTACACCTGCTGCTGGTTTTGTTACAATACCTTCTGCGCTTGCCATTGGACTTATTGCTAGTATCGTGAGTAATCTAGTAGTGAGTAATTTTCCTAAAGGCAAAATTGATGATGCTTTAGATGTATTTGCTTGTCACGGTGTTGGTGGTATGGTTGGTATGCTTTTAACCGGTGTTTTTGCTTCTAAATCCGTAAATGCAATTGTAGGTGATAATCAAGGTTTAATTTATGGTGATGCTACTTTGTTTTTAATTCAATTAAAAGCATTAGTTCTTGTATCTATATTCGCTTTTGCAGCTTCTTATGCTCTATTTTTTATTGTAAATAAAATTACACCACTAAGAGTAAGCGAAGAAAAAGAAGAATTAGGATTAGACATTTCTCAACACGGAGAATTTTTGTAAGACATTTTCTTTAATAAATCAAGGCACCCTGAAAATTCGTTTTTAGGGTGTTTTTTTTTGTATAATTAATAATTTATAGTAATTAATATCATTTGTGGCTAATTTTATATTAATCTTTTTATGATTTATTTTAACATTATCCACAAATAGTTTTAATACATTCATACATTTTAATTCCAAAAAAAAAGCTTCCAGCCTTAAAATAAGACCAGAAGCTTTATGTTAATATAAAATTTATACTATTTCTTGAACTTGGAAATTCCAGTTCTCAACCAACTTTCATATTCTTCAACACTAGTGTAACTAATCGTTGGCGTTGTTTTGTTCAAGCTGTTTCCGCTCAAGTCAGTCAATACATACAAAGGTTGAGTGTTAGTTTTGTATTTTGAAATCATAAAATCTGCCCACTTATCCCCTATTGTTTCAATTTCAGATCCTGTAGTTTTAGAAATAAACTGTTCACTTTTCGGCAAATCACGCTTGTCATCAACATATAAAGAAATCAGAATAACTTCATTTTTTAAAATGGATAAAACTCGTTCATCTGACCAAACATTATTCTCCATCTTTCTGCAATTAACACAAGCATAACCAGTAAAATCAAGCATTATAGGTTTATTTACAGTTTTGGCGTAAGCCATACCTTTTTCATAATCATCAAAAACCACTATTTGATGAGGGCCAAGTATAGCTCCATCGGGCAAAACTGTAGCCGAAGTATTGTTTCCTGAACTGCCAAATCCGAGTGGACTTTCGCTATATTCCATCGGAGGCGGAAAGGCATTGATTAATTTCAATGGTGCTCCCCAAAGTCCCGGAATCATATAAATTGTAAAAGTCAAAACCAATAATCCTAAAGACAGTCTACCTACTGAAATATGGGGCAATGGACTATCGTGCGGCAAAGAAATTTTACCAAACAAATAGAAGGCTAATGTTCCAAAAATAGCAATCCAAATCGCTAAGAACACTTCTCTTTCTAATAAATGCAATTGTAAAACCAAATCAGCATTGGATAAAAATTTGAACGCTAAAGCCAATTCCAGAAAACCTAAAAAGACTTTTACTGTATTGAGCCATCCACCTGATTTTGGTAAAGAATGCATCCAACCCGGAAACATAGCGAAAAGCATAAATGGCAAAGCTAGTGCCAATGAAAATCCAAACATTCCTATAATTGGCGCAATTCCACCTTTCGAAGCGGCTTCAACTAAAAGTGTTCCTACAATAGGTCCAGTACAAGAAAACGACACTATCGCTAACGCCAATGCCATAAATAATATACCAATAATTCCGCCTCTATCGGCTTGACTATCGACTTTGTTTGCCCAAGAATTAGGCAACATAATTTCGAAAGCTCCTAGAAAGGATGCTGCAAAAACAATCAATAAAACGAAGAAAATAATGTTAAACCAAACATTTGTTGACAAAGCATTCAAGGCATCGGCACCAAAAATACAAGTTACCAATAATCCTAATATTACATAAATCGAAATGATGGCAACTCCATAAATGATTGCGTTTTCAATCCCTTTTGCTTTTGATTTACTTTGTTTTGTAAAAAAACTTACCGTCATAGGAATCATCGGGAAAACACAAGGCGTGAGCAAAGCGGCAAATCCTGATAAAAAGGCAATAAAAAATATAGACCATAATCCTCGTTGTGATGCAGGTTTCGGTGAAGCAACATTAACTTTTGGAACTGAGACTACAGCGTCTTTAATTTCTTCTGTTTTTGAAACTGTTGGACTTATTTTAGCAGTGTCATTTGCAATAGTCTCAATATCATTCTTTGTGGTAGATGGAATAGTAAAAGTGAATTTTTTCTCTTGATTGATGCACGCATCTTTACATACTTGGTAGTTTAAAGCCACTTCAATTTTTGAAATTTTGGTGTTTATCAAAACAATCTCTTGCTGAATTTGTGCATTTTTCACAAAGAACGTTTCATTTACTTCAAAAACATCATTGTAAGCAGTGGTGGTTTTCCCTTCTTTGGCTTTGCCAACTAAATTGAAATTTCCTTTTTGGTTTTTAAAAATTACTTCCAATGGTAATGGTCCTCCGTCAGGAGTAAACTGCGAATAGATATGCCATTCGTTTTCTATAAAGCCTTCAAAAGTAAGTATATAGTTGCTTTCTGATTTTTTCTCGATTTTAGTTGTCCATTTTACTGGATCAAGTATTTGTGAATTTCCTTTGGCAAAAGCCAAAAAAACAACCAATAAAAAAATTATTTTCCTCATTATTCCAATTGTATTTTTAATATATTTTTTGTCGTATTTTTTACTTTAAAACGTTCGTCTTGCCTTAGACCAACAATCCAAACTATTTGATTATCAGAACATAAAATCCAAATATTTTCTTTATCTATAAGTGATAATTTTTGATCTTTAAAAAATTTGCTTACTTTCTTGGAGTTCCCTTCCATACCAAAAGGTTGAAAACTATCTCCTATTTTCCAGCGGCGCAAATCTAATGGAAAACATAATTTGTCTTCGTCGACAAATATAGTCGTATTTGGCACTAAACTTATGTCGGCTACTTTACAAAATGAAAGATTTAAGGGAATATTAACTTCTTTTTGATTTTTATAAATAAAATATTCTTCAATCTCATCTTCAATTTTTATAGGACTCAAAATAAGAAATTCTCTATTTTTCAATAACCTAAATTGGGTTGAAAACACCTGCTTACCAGACTGTCCTTCAACCAAATCATAAATATCATTCCAGGCAGAAAATCCGTAGTCATTGAGCCATTGGTACAAATAGGACTTATAATTTGGTAATTTTTTCAATTGATTTAAATCAAAATGGACGTGTTCTCCATTTTCTTTGGCTACTTGCTGGTAAACCATAATCGATGCATCTTCCGCCATCGTTTGTGATTCCTGCAAATACGTTTGTGTTTTTTGAAAAGAAGATAAAAAATCAGGATTTAATTCCTTGAGAATCGGAACTAAATTATGTCTGATTTTGTTTCGCAAATACTTATCCGAAGCATTACTGCTGTCTTCTCGCCACTGGATGTTATTTTCATTAGCATACAACTCAAGTTCCTGTCGAGAAAAAATTAAAATTGGGCGAATAACTTTATCGTTTTGTTCCGGAATTCCCGTCAAACCACCTAATCCTGTTCCTCGAACGAAATTGATAAGAAAGGTTTCTAAATTATCATCGGCCTGATGAGCGGTTAGAATAAAATCGTAGTTTTCAGTCTCCAAAAGTTCATAAAACCAACTATAACGCAATTCTCGCGCAGCTACTTGTGTAGAAAGTTTATAATCATTGGCGAAAGCCTGAGTATCAAATTGGGTTAAAAATAGTTTAATAGAATTGGTTTCAGCATAATTTTGAACGAAATTTTGATCTTCAAAACTTTCGATTCCACGAAGTTGAAAATTACAATGGGCAATGGCAATTTCGAACTTTAATTTATGAAAAAAATCGAGCATTACCATACTGTCTAGACCTCCGCTTGTGGCCAAGAGTAGTTTTTTTCCATTTAAAAAAGGGAAGTTTTGATTGATGTGGAGTAGTAAATTATGTTGCATATTCAAATTTAATAAATTCAAATGAATTTAACTTAGCACTTCGCGCATTGCTTTAGCTTTAAGCATACATTCTTCATATTCATTTTCTGGGATTGACTGAGAAGTAATGGCGCTTCCAACAGAAAAAGAAACATATTTATTTTCTTCATTGTATAAAATACTTCGAATGACTACATTAAAATCAAAGTCTCCATTTGGTGTGAAATATCCAACGGCTCCACTATACAATCCTCTTTTTGTTTCTTCCATTTCTTCGATGATTTTCATTACTGAAACCTTTGGAGCTCCGGTCATACTTCCCATCGGAAAGGTAGTTTTTATTACATCAATAGCAGAATATTGACTATCTATTTGCGAAGTGATTGTTGAAATCATTTGATGTACTTGTTCAAAAGAATAAATGGCACATAATTCTTCGACTTTAACGGAACCTTTTTGGGCTGTTCGTGACAAATCATTTCGAACCAAGTCAGAAACCATAATGTTTTCAGATCTTTCTTTTGGGTCTGAAGCCAATTGTTTTTTTGATTTTTCGTCTTCGATTGGATCCAGAAATCTTTTGGATGTTCCTTTGATAGGTTGAGAAATGAGCAATTCTCCTTCTTTTTTTAAATAACGTTCTGGCGAAGCAGAAAGCAAAAATTGTTTGTTGTTCTTGAAATAAACCGAAAGAGGTGATTTAGAAATTTCGTTCAGCTTCAAAAACTTTTCTAATGGATTTATAGTTGCATTTTCAGCGTAATACTCCATACAAAAATTAGCTTCATAAATATCACCTCGATGAATGTGCGCAAGGATTTTTGAGACTTTTTCGAGATAGTTGGCTTTTGAAATGCGCTGCTTAATCTCAACTTCTGAAGACTGAACACTAAAAACTGAACACTGAATACTAATTGCTTCAAAATCTTCCTCTACTTCATCATCACACAAATTAAGATATAGGATTTCTAATTGATTTCCTTTCAACAAAAACAACTTCTGCGGTTGAAAAAAGAATAAATCAGGGAAATTTAATCCATCAAAGTTATTAGAATTTAAAATTTCAATATCATTTTTCAAATCATAAGACAAATAGCCAAAAAGCCAGTCCTTGGTGATTTGCTGGTATTGTTTCAGATCTTCAAAAGCGTTGTGAGAATCTGTTTTTATTGACGTAAACGCATCAACGGCGAGAATACAATCATAACTGGAATATTGTTGCGGATAATCGTTACTATCCAAAAAAACAACCTCCCTAAATTGTTGTGACCAAGTCAATATAAGCTGCTTGAATTGGACTGGATTGTCGATTAATTTTATTATCGATGTTCTCAAAGAATTGGAATGTTTTAAAAATTCAAAATTACGATAAATTTTAATGAAATTTTTCCTTATATTTATACTGTTATTAACCCTTAATAAAGCACATTATGAAAATCGCTACCATTGTTATCCGAACATTAATTGGGCTTTTACTTCTTTTTGCTTCTATTGGCTTCTTTTTAAAACTATTGCCGGAACCAACTACAACGGGTGACTTCAAAGCTTTTCAATTAGGCCTTGTTGCTTCAACTTATTTGATGCCAATGGCAAAATCAATCGAATTACTTTGCGGATTATCTTTTGTTACTGGCCGCTATGTAACCTTGGCAAATATTTTAATACTTCCTATTACGTTAAATATTTTATTCATAAATTTCTTTTTGACACCAGAAGGAATACCGGTTGCGTTATTTATGTTTATTGGGAACATCTTTTTAATTTATAGATATTGGAAAAATTATAAAAGATTGTTCGCGGTTTAAAAAAAAACGACAAGTTTTGAAGCTTGTCGTTTTTGTAAATTGTACATGATTTTTGAACTAAACGTGCAATGCTCTATTTTCTGTAGCAGCCAAAGCCGCTTCTTTTATCGCTTCCGCAAAAGTAGGATGTGCGTGACTCATTCTCGAAATATCCTCGGCCGATGCTTTGAATTCCATTGCTGTAACGGCTTCTGCAATTAAATCAGCGCAACGAGCACCAATCATGTGAACTCCTAAAACTTCATCTGTTTTTACATCGGCAAGGATTTTAACGAATCCATCTAAATCTCCTCCTGCTCTTGCTCTTCCCAATGCTTTGAAAGGAAAACTTCCAGATTTGAATTCTACACCAGTTGCTTTTAATTGTTCTTCAGTTTGTCCAACTGCGGCTACCTCTGGCCAAGTGTAAACTACTCCAGGAATCAAATTATAATTGATATGTGGTTTTTGTCCTGCCAAAATTTCAGCGACCATTGTTCCTTCTTCTTCTGCTTTATGAGCCAACATTGCGCCGCGAACTACATCGCCAATGGCATAAATATTTGGAACATTGGTTTGCAAATGATCGTTTACTTCGACCATTCCTCTGTCTGATATTTTTACCCCTGCTTTATCAGCGTTTAAACCTTGCGTATAAGGACTACGACCCACAGAAACCAATGAATAATCACCTTCTAGAGTAATCGTTTCTCCTTTTGCATTTTCGGCTTGAACCGTTACAGTAGAACCTTTTCTTTCTACCGATTTCACTTTGTGGGAAACATAGAATTTCATTCCTTGTTTTTTGAACACTTTAGTCAATTCTTTAGACAGTGAAGAATCCATTCCTGGAATTATTCTATCCATAAATTCTACTACAGATACTTGCGCTCCAAGACGCAAATATACTTGTCCTAATTCGATTCCGATAACACCACCACCAATGATAATAAGGTGCTTTGGTACTTCTTTCAATTTCAACGCTTCGGTTGAAGTGATGATTCTTTCTTTGTCTATTTTTATAAACGGCAACGAAGATGGTTTTGAACCCGTTGCAATAATGATATTTTTGGCTTCAACTGTTTCCGAAGTTCCATCGGCTTTAGCAACAGCCACATGAGTTGCATCTACAAATGAACCCAAACCTTCAAGAACTGTGATTTTGTTTTTATCCATCAAGAATTTCACGCCACCTGAAGTTTGATCTACAACTGCTTGTTTGCGAGCAATCATTTTTTCTAAATTTACTTTTACTTCGCCTGTAACTTCGATTCCGTGGTCTGCAAAATGTTTGATTTCGCTGTAATGATGTGATGATGCCAACAATGCCTTTGATGGAATACATCCCACATTCAAGCAAGTTCCACCAAGCGTGGAATATTTTTCGATAATTGCAGTTTTGAAACCAAGTTGTGCGCAACGAATTGCCGAAACATATCCGCCTGGGCCAGAACCTATAATGACTACGTCAAATGAATTCATAGTTTGTGTGTTTTTGTTTTTAGTGTTGCAAAAATAAGAAATAAAATTATAATTTCAATAGCAATTGCAATTTCAAAAACAATGGCAATTTTGTTCGATTTACGGCTTTTTTGTTGGATTTCTTGATGTATGAAAAACGGAATAAATAATAACTTCATTTTGAAAAATTTCATAAACAATCACAAAGGGAAATTTTTTGAGAGCTAATTCTCTATAAAATGGAGGCTTTTTTATCGAAAATAATTCGGGATTGGTTTTTAATATTTTCAAATATCCCTTGAAATAATCCAAAAACTGCTTTCCCAAACCTCCTCTTCTACTCTCATAAAATTCTATGGTTTCCACTATTTCAGATTCAGCTAGTCTTGAAATAAATATCTTAAAAACCATATTTTATATTCAAACGATGCTCCACTTCTTCCCAAGAACTGACTGAATTTGTTCCAGAAAGGTATTCAGTTCTAGCTTCTTCTACTTTTAGGTAATGTTCATCCGAAACTGCAGTATTCGTTTCTTCATTATTAATGGCATCAAAAACACCTTCAAGAACTTCTAATTTAGTGTCATCCTGAATGAATTTACTGAAACTTACAATCAATTTTTTTCTTAGTTCTTTGGTTTCCATTTGAATACTATTTAAATCAAAAGTAAGTATTTTTATTTACTATTTTAGTTTTAAATCTCAATCACAGTTGTATTTTTGACTTCACTAATCATAAAAGTGCTATGCGTACTTCCTATATGTTCCAAAGTTGTAAGTTTTGTAACCAAAAATTCTCGATACGCTTCC
>CAMDGJ010000105.1 GCA_945897545.1 Flavobacterium psychrophilum | reverse complement strand
AAGAACGAATAGAACAAAGATTCATCAAAACCATTATCTTTCGCAAATTGGTATACGGATTTTGGTCTATGTGAATTTTCTAAACGATAATTCATATACATAGAAACAATCTTGTCTTTCGTAACTTCTGTTTTTTTCGTTGCCATTTTCAGTGCCTTTATAATTAGTGTGCAAAGATACAAAATGTCTAATCATAATCTTTTAAAGTTAAACAAAAAAAATGTTAATATTTGATTTGTCAAAAAAAGTATATAAATTTGTTCAATGAAAAAGAACGTTTTAATTACCGGCGGCAGTGGTTTTATCGGGAAACATCTCACCCGTTTATTGATTGAAAAAGGTTTCTCTGTTTCTATTTTTAGTAGAACTTTTAAACAGAAAACAGGTAATGTCTCCTTTTTCAAATGGGATATAGCCAAAGGTTTTATCGAGGATGACGCTGTTTTGAAAGCGGATTACATCATTCACCTAGCTGGTGAAGGAATTGCCCAAAAAAGATGGTCAGCAAAAAGGAAAGAAGATATTATTCAAAGTAGAGCTCAATCTGTAGCCTTAATTTATGAGGTTTTAAAAAAACACAATAAGAAATTAGAGGCCTTTGTTTCTGCTTCAGGAATTGGAATTTACGGAGCGATAAATGGAGAACAAATTTGTTCTGAAAATACGCCACCCGAAAATGATTTTCTAGGTTCAACCTGTCAATTATGGGAACTTGCAGCAGATGACATTGCGAGTTTGGGTATTCGAACTGTAAAAATTAGAACCGGCTTAGTAGTTGGTAAAGCCGAAGGGTTTTTAAAGACATTAACACCTATTTTTAAATTAAAATTAGGCTCAGCGCTTGGTTCTGGAAAACAATATATGCCGTGGGTTCATGTTGACGATTTGTGCGCCATTTATTTAGAAGCTATCAATAACACGGAAATGATTGGTGCTTATAATGCAGCTATTAATGACAATACAAACAATGATAGCTTTTCAAAAACTTTGTGTAAAATATATGGATATTCACTTTGGTTGCCCAATGTGCCAGCATTTGTAATTAATATAGCCTTAGGCGAAATGGCTCAAATTCTCCTCACTGGTAGAAGAGTTTCATCGGATAAAATTGAAAAATTAGGATTTCAATTCCGATTTAAAAATTTGCATAATGCACTACGCGATTGTATTGCCAAATAGATTTATTGGACAAAAAAGTTAAATTGTACATTCGCGGTTTCGGCTATTTTCATACTCAAAATCTCTGGAATTTGTATGTTGAAATACTTTGTTTCAACTTTAAAATTGGACACAATTTCTAACCCGTTTGCTACTTTTTTCAGAAAAGCTTTCGTTGTGATTTTTTTAGTTTTACCGTGTATTTTTAGATCCCCCTTTATTGTAAATTCTTTTGGAGAAGTGCCTATAATATTAATATTAAAACCTTCGATTGTTCCTTTGAAACTTGACATTGGGTATCTTTCGGTTTCTAAATATTTTTTATTAAAATGTTCTTCCATTAAAGACAATTTAAAAAGGAATTCTTTCATTTTAACCTCAGTAGTAATAATTCCCTTTTTCACATCTATAGCGCAATAGACGGTCTTGTTTGTGGCTGTAACTTCTTCATATAACGGAACCGATGCTTCAAAATTTATGACACCTGCCGTGGTAGTCATTTCCGCTTGCGCAAAAAAATTATGGGTTATAAAGAATAGAAAGAGTACAATTTTTTTCATATTGACTTATATTCATCTCTATAAAATTAAAAAATTTTACAGACAATTTAAAAATTGATTCCTTATTTTTTAAAACTATTATTTTATTTTGAAAGGTGAATTTTCTTTTGTCACTCCCGTTATAAAATATTTTGAATCTCCCCACCACGGAAATGTTTTGTAGCGCTCTATATAATTTAATTTTACATAGCTTCCTTCAAATGATTTCAAATCAGAAATGACTTTTTCTTCACTATCTAAAACCGAGAAACTAAAAATTTGTGCGCCAGATATCCCTTGGCTTAATTCTCCTTCATAAGTTTTGAAAACTACGCCTTTTCTACTAAATTTTATTAATTCGCCAGAACGAACTCCTTCACTATAGGTAGCATAATATACAAATGTAAAATAGCAAACTACTGATAGTAGGGTGATTCCAATAATAATAACTAAAAATTTCCTCATAATAATTCTATATTTATTTTAATTTTCGTCTTTTTCAGCTCTTAATAATATGTTTTCAGGAAGCGATTTTTGTGTTTTAGCTCCCATTTTTTTTAAATTTTCGACTCTTTTTATCAAATTACCACTTCCATCTACGAGTTTATTCATTGCTCCTTGGTATTCGACTTTACTTTCATCTATTTTTTTTCCAACCTTAATTAAATCGGCAACAAAACCTTCAAATTTATCATATAAAGCTCCCGCTTGTCGCGCTATTTCAAAAGCATTTTCCTGCTGTTTTTGATTGGTCCACATACTATCAATAGTACGTAAAGTTGCTAATAGTGTGGAAGGTGTCACAATTACAATATTTTTTTCGAAAGCTTTATTGTACAGCGTGATGTCTTCGTTTAATGCAAGAGCAAATGCAGGTTCCATTGGGATGAAAAGCAAAACAAAATCTGGACTTTCTATTTGATACAAATCTTGATAATTTTTGTCTCCTAATTGTTCTACGTGGCGTTTAATGGAATTGACATGTTCTTTTAGAAAGCCATTTTTCAGGCTTTCATCTTCCTCGTTTATGTACTTTTCATAGGCAGTAAGGGACACTTTTGAATCGACAATCATCTTTTTGCCGTCCGGAAGATTGATGACTACATCAGGAAAAACTCGATTTCCATCAGTTGTTGTGTGGGATTGTTGCACAAAATATTCACGGTCTTTTTCTAATCCTGATTTTTCCAGTACCCGTTCCAGAATCAACTCACCCCAATTGCCTTGCATTTTGCTATCGCCTTTCAAAGCCTTTGTTAGATTGAGCGTTTCCTTGCTCATTTGGATATTCATTTCGCGTAAGCCTAAAATTTGTTGGCGCAAAGCGGCGTGATAATCTATACTTTCTTTATGGGTATCATCGACTCTCTTTTCGAATAATTGAATTTTTTCTTGTAGAGGCGATAAGATGTTTTTCATGTTCTCTTTGTTCTGCTCGGTAAATTTATTTGATTTTTCGTCTAATATTTTATTGGCTAAATTTTCAAATTCCTTTGTGAATTTCTCCTGAAGTTTTTCTACCTCTTCTTTTTGTTCTTTGTTGCGTTGCCAAAGATTTTCAAAATCAACTTCTTTCTTAGTCAATTGAATGTTGATGGCTTCTTTTTCGCTGCGAATGCTTTCTTTCTCTTGACCAGCTTGCTGCAATTGTTTGTCGAAGGCTGTTCGTTCGACCAATGATTGTTCTTTCAAATCGTTCAATTTTTCTTCAAGAAAATCTTTTTCGGATTGGGATTTAGCTGAAAAAATAAGTTTTCCAATGAAAACTCCAATAGCCAACGCAACAATAAAAAGCAGTAAAAACGGAAATAGATTTGACATAAAAGTTATTTTTCTAAAAAAGTAAAAGTAAGAAATTATTAGAGTAATTTGTAGATAATATTTTAAGAATACATTTACTAAAGGCAAAAAAAGCCAACAAAAAATTCTTTCTCATTGGCTTCTCTGAAAAAATAAATTATTTATTCGTCTAACTTTATATTTCCTCGATCTTCATGATTAGCTCAACTGGCTCGTCTGCGACGATCACCTACTTAAATTTTAAAACAAATCGTAGCGTTTGCGACGCGGATAGGCAAAACAAAAGTGATTAGGTTTACCTCTGTTTTTTTATTTTATAGTTTTCAAAAAATCGATAAATTTGAAAGAAAAGCAACGTAGGAAAAATACAAAGTTATCGATAGTACTGTTCCCACCTTCATTACGATAACTTTTGTACGTTGGGTCGACCTAGCTGCCGGCAGGGAGGTTTGCTTGTATGACCTATTTGTTTTGCTATAGATTAGCATTTGTTCAACTTTCAAAAATTCCTGTTTATTGTGCCACAAAAAGCTTTTTTCATTCATTTACGCTATCATTAAGACATATGTTAAAGTCCAGGAATATTGAAGTAATTGAAATGATACCGCCAGCATTAAATACAGACCTTGGTGGTAAAGGATTACACGATGGCCAACCACTTGTTTCCGATTTTGTCAACGCAGTTTTTCAACAAATGAAAGAAGGTAAAACTGAGTTAACTTTTGGTTTTAGTGAAATCATGGCAAAAGCAAAAACCAGATGGTATTCGTGAGACTTACAATAAAATGAACCCATAATTACTTTAGACCAATGAATAACGTTGGAAAAGAAGAACAACGAACCGCCATAAATAAGGGTTTTGCAGTAGGCGGCTAAAGCGCAAAATTCAAGGACAGTTCTTCAACTAAACATTAGTGACAATTTAAGCATCAGTGCTTCGATTTTTCGCCTAAAGGGTAAGCCTAGGGCGTTAGCTGCCATCAAATAGACCCCAAGACATCGATAAGTTATTATGAAATTCAAAATCGTTCTATCGACTTATGCTGCTCTTTGAAAATCGCTAATAAAACATCCTCATTAATAATTGGACTTTTATCATTTTTCATCATTTTTAAGAATGTCATCTAAAGCAGCGAAAGCAATCATTTCTAAAAGTAAACTTCTTTTTTCTTCGTAAGTGTTCATCTAATGATTAATTTTAGCTAAAATATTGTTTTTAAATTGAAAAACAAACTTCAAACAATGATTCAGAGATTCATACTGCTTTTCATTTTATTTATTGCAACCGGGGAAACTTTTGCTCAACACCCGAGCCCAAAGGGCGAACTGGCGAAGCAAAGTACGGCTTCGAAACAAGTTTCAACTTTCACCATCGAAGCACCGCAATTAAATGCAACCAAGAAAATCTGGATGTATTTGCCAAAGAATTACCACACAACCAAAAAGAAATATCCCGTGATTTATATGCATGATGCGCAAAATCTTTTTGACGCCACGACTTCTTACATTAGCGAATGGAATGTGGACGAAAAACTGGATAGCCTAAACGCACAAGTAATTGTTATAGGCATTGAACACGGAGGAGAAAAAAGATTGTCCGAATTATCTCCCTACAAAAACGAAAAGTACGGCGGAGGAAATACTGACAATTACCTAGATTTTATCGTCACCACTTTAAAACCTTATGTTGATAAAACATATCGTACCAAAACTAACGCAAAAAATACGGCTGCTATCGGAATTATATAATTACAAGTTCTTAATTGCACCTAAAGTATTGTATATACTGACTTTATGAAAATTGTAAGCTAAAAATAATGCAATTAAAAGCATCGAAATACTTGTTTTGTTGTACCAAATGTTATACCTTCGTATCACGTTGCATCAGTATGAAACACTTGTGTTTATAATACTTTCACTTGTTTGCATCAGAATACAAATATAGTACAACATTTCTAATTTCCTATTATTATGGCTTCTATTAAACTAATTTTAAGAACACACCAAGCAGACCAAACTGGTCATTCTCCGCTTTATATCCGAATTATAAAAGATAGAAAAACGAAATTTATCACTGCTGGAGTTAAACTAAAAGAGAGCGAGTGGGACGAAACAAAGCAGAAAGTAAAAAAGAACCATCCTAATAGCGCAAGAATGAATGCGTCATTGTCTCAAAAAATTGCAGATGCAGAAGGACAAGTTGCAGACCTGGAACGTAAAGTAAAAACCATTTCAATCAAAAAATTAAAAGAAGCTATAAAAGGTAAAGAAGTACCAAACTTTTTTGAGTATTCTTATGCTCGTTGTGAGAAAATAAAAGGCAGCGTTTCTTTCGGAACTTATAAAAATTACAAGTTATATACCAAGAAATTTCAAAATTATGTTGGTAGCAAGGATGTTTATTTTGACGATATTACCGCTTCGGTTTTAAAGGATTATATGGCTCATATGGGAAATGTTTTGAAAAATGGAGCAACCACGCAACGCTATTCTATTATGATTTTGGCGATAATGTTTAAAGAAGCCATCAAAGAAGATATTATTCCAGAATATATGTATCCATTCAATAAACTAACATTAAAAAAAGATACTGAAAAAAGAGTGTTCCTAAACAAAGACCAAATCGAAATATTAACCAATTTAGAGCTTAAAGAAGGCAAGAAAGCGGATTTATGGAGAGATTTATTCCTTTTCTCAATTTATGCAGGAGGATTAAGATTTAGTGATGTTATCGAATTGCAATACAATAATTTTAACGAAGAAGAACAAAGAATAAAAAAAGTAATCCGCAAAACAGGAAGATTACATCAGTTTAAAATCGGTAAAGTCGCACTTGATATTTTGAGTAAATACAAAAAAGAAAATGTGCAGCAAGATGATTTTATATTTCCAATAATAACAGATAAAGTTGGATATTATAAAAGCGAAGAAACACGTTATTTTATTTCGTCAAGAGAAAATCATTCTGCTAATTTTCAACTGAATAGAATGGGTAAAATGATGAAATTACCGTTTTCACTTTCATTTCATTTATCAAGACACAGTTTTGCAACCAATGCTTTAAATAATGGTATGAGAATTGAGCACGTTTCTAAATTAATGGATCATCAAGATATTAGCACAACTCAGATTTATGCTAAAATCATTAGCGAAGAATTGGATAAAGCGGTTGATAATTACATATTCTAAATAAATTTAACAGATATATAATAATTTTCTGACTTTTACGTTATAGGTATTGTGAACATAGAGTTGTTACAGCTTAAATAAATTGTTAATAAATTTTTTTGAAATCCTTGCTAAAAGGATTTTTTTTTTACTCTAATTTAGCACAAAAGAAAGTGATAATTTTTAGAGCCAAAGAGAAAAAATTTAGTTGAATTCGACTAGCAAGGTTTGCTAGGATTTTTCAAAAATAAGTAGATAAAAGCTTATAATTACATTTCAAATCACAATGAAAACAATTTGTAAAATAGTAATACTTGACCCCAAAAGTTCAAATAATTCAAACTTCCCAGTTTGTTCAATTAGTGGCGGTGCCTTTGGCACAGTCCACTAATACCACTTTTGATATTATTATTGAAACCGAAATCACACTTCAAAATTATTGCGAAGCTTTAGTGAATAAAGTTTTTAGTTTGGATCAATCACAATTTACTGATTTTATAAATTATCAATCAAATATGGTTGATGATGCTTTAGTATGGTTAAATAAATTTGAAAAATTAATTTCTAATAATGAAGAATTATTTACCTCAAAATGCGCTTTTACAAGAATTAGTAAATTGATTAATTTGTTTGAAAAGAAACGTTCCGAAATGCAATCTTCGAGAATAGTTGAGATTAAATGTGAAACACCCAAAAGATTTATCAATGCAGAAAGTGAAGATAGAATTTTTTCATTTTATGAAACTAAAAAGCATATTGAAACATTAGAGGATTTTGACGATAAAATATTTTATTTAACAGAAGAATTATTAGAATATGAAGAAGCTGATATAGTTTCAACACATAGAACGCTCAAAGAATTCAATATTCAATGCGAAAAACTAATAAATAAGTTAGAAAGGTTAAAATGCCTGAATGAAAATAGAGTTAAATCAAAACAAAATTTAGTCTCTAATCAAATGCTATTCAAAAAAATGCAAATCAACTGTAATTTAAACCAGTTTATTGATATTCATTATCAGTTTACAAGAGAGTTATTTGTAGATGGTAAATCAATGATTGATGGTTCGGTGAATGATTTGGTGGCAATTATCGTAAATTCTTATGTTGATAAAGACGGAAAAGAAATAAGTCCTGAAACAGTCAAAACCATACTTACTCCTTCAAGAACCGAAAAACGTCCGAAACCACACAAAAGAATAGACATCGACAAAATGCTCTAAAACAAAATAGTCCTGAAAGACCATTTCAGGACTTTTGGACTTTTTACAACTTCTCACATTTGCATCATAACATTTAAAAAACTTTAAAAATGGATGCAATTATCTTCACAAAAGACCAGTTCACGGATCTAATGAGCAAATTAGACACTATTCAATCTCAAATTTCAATCAAGGCAGACCCAAAAAAAGAAACCTTTCTTGACAATCAAGAATTCCTTTTATTGATGAAAATTTCAAAACGCACAGCACAAACTTGGAGAGACGAAGGCAAAATTTCATTTAGCCAAGTTGGTAACAAAATTTACTATAAACTTTCTGATGTTGAAAAACTCCTTACGGAGCATTACAACAAATCTTTTAAAGGACGATAGTATGAGCAGCTGCAACGGAACTTGTGAAGTTTGCGATTGCAAACTTCACACAAACGAGAACCAACAACTGCCAAATATTAACCATTAAATTAAAGTTATGGTAACCATTTTCAAGAATTTCAACGAGGTTGTAGAACACAAATCATTACTTACAATTTTAGACGAAATTAAAACAGGAAAGTACAAACCCGGCATTGTTTACTTGCGTAAATCTCTTGCTGAAAACAAAATAGAAGCCTACAACAAAGCAAAAAAATCACTTCCTGCATTTACACCTTCAGCTAAATTTGTTGGAGGTCGTAAATTGGAATTTTTAGCGGAATATTCAAAATGTATCATTCTTGACATTGATAAACTGAATGAAAAAGAGTTGCAAAAGGCGAAGCATTCAGCCAATCAATCCGAGTTCACATTTGCAAGTTTCATCAGTCCATCTGGGAATGGATTAAAAATTTTAGTAAATATCAATTCAGATAAAGCCAATCACAAAGAAGCTTTTCTATTAGTACAGGCACATTATGAAAGTATTTTAAAACTGGAAATTGACAAATCAGGCAAAGATGTAACTCGATTATGTTTTTATGCTGCCGATGAAAATTTATACTTAAATGAAAATGCTACAACCTTTGTCACATTGAGCGCAGTCGAAATGCCTTTAATCGAAACAAAACTAGAAACCGAAACCGAAAACCCAATACCCGAAACCAATTACGAAGCTATCTACAATCATTGCATAAAATTCACAGAAAAAAAAGTGCAATATGCGAATGGTAGCCGCAATGTATTTGTGCATCAATTAGCGTGTAATATGAACCGAAAAGCAGTGCCGATGGATGTTGCTTTGAATTTCATTCAAACCGATTTCAATTTTGATGATAAAGAAGTTTCACAAGCGGTAACAAGTGCCTACGGCAATATTTTAGAATTTGGTAAAACCGAAAAAGCAACTATTCCAAATGAAAAACAAAAGAAACAAACTAGTAAGAATACTGACGATGAAGATGACGATGATGATGAGAAACCGAGAGTTACACAAATTGACAAACTCGAAAACTTTTTATCAGGAAAATATGTATTTCGACATAATATAGTTTCAGGCAAATTAGAGTTTCAATATTTCGGTAAAAAAAAATGGAATGTAATGAACGATTTTATTGAAAATTCAATGCTTCGGGAATGCTTAAAAGGGAGATTAAAAACAAACCTATCCTCATTACGAAACTTAT
>CAMDGJ010000104.1 GCA_945897545.1 Flavobacterium psychrophilum | reverse complement strand
TAGTCGTGCTAGTGCAGCGACCAACTATGAAACCAAGAATAAAGTTGAATTCAAAGACGATAGCTACGAACGTTTGAAGGAACTCGTTATCCGTTTTCAAAAATGTGCCACTACTCCACTTTTGATGAGTATTGACGCTGAATGGGGATTGGCAATGCGGGTCGAGAAAACGCCTCAATATCCGTACGCTATCGCACTTGGCGCTTTGCCAGAAAGCGAAGAACATTTGGTTTACCAACTGGGAAAACAAATTGGATTGGACTTAAAATCAGTAGGAATTCAGTACAATTTAGCTCCATTAGCGGATATTAACAACAATCCGAATAATCCTGTAATTGGCTATCGTTCCTTTGGTCAAAATAAGGAAAAGGTTGCTCGCTTTGCCAATGAATATCTACGCGGAATGAATGATGTTGGGGTTTTAGGTTGCTTGAAACATTTCCCCGGGCACGGAAATACGAGTGTCGATTCGCATTTGGGATTGCCCGTTTTAGAAGAAAATCTGGAACAATTAATGGAGAACGAATTAGTTCCTTTTATAAAGGGAATCGAGAACAAGGTCGATTCTATAATGATAGGGCATTTAGCAGTACCCGCTTTGAATGATGGAAAAAATACTTCGGCAACATTATCAAAATCAATCATTGAAGACCTTTTACGTAAACAATTAGGTTATGACGGTTTGGTAATTTCCGATGCCTTGAATATGCACAGCGTTTCAAAATTGTATGAGTCGAAAGGACAATTGGAATGGGAAGCTTTCAATGCCGGAAACGACGTCTTGTGTTTTGCCGAAAATGTGGCCGAAGGCATTCAAGAAATCCTTAAAAATGCCACGCCAGAGCGAATCGACGCCAGCTTCAACAGATTAATGAAATGCAAACAAAAAGCGGGAATATTAGAGAGAAATACTGCGCCACAAGGAAATTTAGATTTTGAATCTGCTAGGATTTTAAACAAAAAAATTGCAGAAAATTGCATCACAATGATTAAAGACACTATGAACAGTGTGCATCTTTATGAGGCAAAAAATGATTATAAACTGGCAAAAGTCAGTCTTTATAAAAATACGGATAATCTCTTTTTCAAAACTTTAGATACTTCACTTCCGTCTCCAGAATTTGCATTGGAAACCATTAATTCAATTAGTATCGCTGAATTGGAGGGAAATTTAGCTGATTTTGATTTTTTATTAATTTCACTTTTTGTACCAAAAGCAAAACCTTTGAATAATTTTGAAATTGAAGATTCCGTCTTGGCATTTTTAGGAACATTGTTTACTGCCAAAAAATGCGTTTTATATGTTTTTGGAAATCCTTATGTTCTGCAGGTAATTCCAAATTTAGAATCTACATTAGGAATTGTACAGATGTATCAAGACTTTCCTGAATTTCAGAAAACTGCCGCACAACAACTACTAGAAAACTCGGAATGCAAAGGTACTTTACCAGTTAATATTAATGGGATTTAGATTGCTTCTGACACGGCGGACGTATTGGTCTTAGTGATGATGAAAAAAGGTGAACTGTTTCCAATTCACCTTTTAAAATAAACCACCTCTAGGCAGAGCCCTAGAAGTATTAGAGAAATATCAGCCACAGATTCACAGATTTTCAAAAATCTTTTTAATCTGTGAATCTGTGGCAAAAAAACCGAAGCAGAACTTCGAGGAATTAAACCTAAAAGAGATTAAACTATTTATTCAAAATTAATTCAAATCAAAGCGATCTAAATTCATTACTTTATTCCAAGCTGCAATAAAATCGTGAACAAATTGTTCCTTTGCATCTTCACAAGCGTATACTTCTGCAATGGCTCTTAATTCAGTATTTGAACCGAAAATCAAATCAACACGAGTTCCAATCCATTTGATATCTCCATTTTTTCTATCGCTTCCGATAAAAGTCTCACTTGATTCCGTTACCGATTTCCAAGTCGTACTCATATCTAATAAGTTTACAAAGAAATCATTAGTTAAAGTTTCTGGCTTGTTGGTGAAAACTCCAGTTTTAGACTGATCAAAATTGGTATTTAAAACTCTCATTCCTGCAACTAACAAAGCCATTTCTGGTGCTGTTAATGTCAATAAGTGCGCTTTATCAATTAATAATTCTTCTGCAGAAACTGTAAATTCTGTTCTGGAATAATTTCTAAACCCATCAGCCTGTGGTTCTAAAACATCAAACGATTCAACATCGGTTTGCTCTTGCGATGCATCGGCTCTTCCTACTGAGAATGGAACTTTTACATCAAAACCTGCGGTTGCAGCTGCTTGTTCAATACCAACACATCCACCTAAAATAATTAAATCTGCAATAGATACTTGTTTGTTTTCGGTTTGAGAAGTATTAAAATCACTTTGAATTTTTTCTAGAGTAGCTAAAACTTTAGACAATTGAGATGGATTATTTACTTTCCAATCTTTTTGTGGTGACAATCGTAAACGACCGCCATTAGCGCCACCACGTTTGTCTGAACCTCTAAAAGTAGAAGCTGAAGCCCAAGCGGTGGAAACTAATTCTGAAATAGTTAATCCAGATGAAACCAAAGAAAATTTCAAATTATTGATATCTTCTTCATTAATACTAGTGTAATTGATATTTGGAATTGGATCTTGCCAAATTAATTCTTCAGTTGGAACTTCTGAACCTAAATACAAGATTTTTGGTCCCATATCTCTATGTGTCAATTTGAACCAAGCTCTTGCAAAAGCATCATTAAAATGATCAGGATTTTCTAAAAATCGTCTAGAAATCTTTTCGTAAGCTGGATCAACTCGCAAAGCTAAATCGGTTGTCAACATAAACGGCTGATGCGTTTTTGAAGCATCGTGAGCATCTGGAACAGTTCCTGCGCCAGCATTATTTACAGGTTTCCATTGGTGTGCGCCAGCGGGACTTTTGGTTAATTCCCATTCAAAACCAAAAAGATTTTCGAAATAATTATGACTCCATTTGTTAGGCGTTGTTGTCCAAGCACCTTCCAATCCGCTTGTAATCGTGTCTCCGCCATTTCCAGTTCCGAAATTATTTTTCCAACCTAGACTTTGCATTTCAATACCTGCTGCCGCGGGTTCTAGTTCAATATATTTACTTGGATCAGCTGCGCCGTGCGTTTTTCCTAAGGTATGCCCGCCAGCAATAAGTGCTACCGTCTCCTCATCATTCATTGCCATTCTAGCAAATGTTTCTCTTATGTCTGTGGCAGATTTTAATGGATCAGGATTTCCATTTGGTCCTTCTGGATTCACATAAATTAATCCCATTTGCACCGCTGCCAAAGGATATTCTAAATCTCTTTCGCCAGAATATCGGTTATCGGCAAGCCATTCTCTTTCTGAACCCCAATATACATCTTCTTGTGGTTCCCAAGTATCTACTCTTCCGCCACCAAAACCAAAAGTTTTAAATCCGGAAGTTTCAAAAGAACAATTTCCTGCTAAAATCATTAAATCTGCCCAAGAAACTTTCTTGCCATATTTTTGTTTTATTGGCCAAAGCAATAAACGTGCTTTATCTAAATTCGCATTATCAGGCCAACTGTTTAATGGTGCAAAACGTTGACTTCCAGAACCGGAACCACCACGTCCATCAGATGTTCTATACGTTCCTGCGCTGTGCCATGCCATTCTGATAAAAAACCCAGAATAAGTTCCATAATCTGCTGGCCACCAATCTTGAGATGTATTAATTAATTCAAAAATATCCTTTTTTAATTCTGCTAAATCAACCGATTTGAATTCCTTTGCGTAATCAAAATCTTTATTCATAGGATTAGAAAGCGATGAATGTTGGCGAAGAATATTCAGCCTTAACTGATTTGGCCACCAATCACGATTAATTGGTCCTTTGCTATTCATCTGTTTGATTTTCGCATTTTCCATATTAATTGGTCCGCCAGGAATGTCGCCACCAAAAGGACATTTGCTTTCAGCATTCATATTATAGGAAGTCGTACTAGAGTTTGTGTTATTTTCCATGATTTAGTTATTTTAATTTCAATGTAAATTTATTGAAAAAAACCATGTCCAAACTCAATTTCCATAAATAAAAACTATAGTTTGATAGAATGTTTTTTTCACAATCGTCTAATTCTAAATTAGATGTCAAATAAAAACAATTAAAGTCTGTTTATCATAATTTTATTCTATCACGTGATAATTATATAAATAAATAATTGATATGGAATTAACATTACTTCGGCCTACCTTTGCAAAAAATTTAAACACAAAAAAAAATTATGTCATTAGTAGGAAAAAAATTCCCAAGCATTGCAGTAGACGCCATTTCAGAAATGGGCGATAATTTAAAAATTAATGTTTTTGAAGAAGCGGTAAACAATAATAAAAAAGTATTGCTTTTTTGGTATCCAAAAGACTTTACATTCGTTTGCCCAACTGAATTACACGCTTTTCAAGCTGCATTACCAGAATTCGTAAAACGAAATACAATAGTAATTGGCGCATCTTGCGACACTAACGAAGTACATTTCGCTTGGTTAAACACTGCAAAAGACAACGGTGGAATCGAAGGGGTAACGTATCCTATTCTTGCCGATACGAACCGTAACTTGTCAAATATACTTGGAATCCTTGATATTGAATCTACAAGTTATAGCGATGAAACAGATTCTATAATTGTTGAAGGTTCAAATGTTACTTTTAGAGCAACTTATTTAATCGATGAAACTGGAAAAATCTTCCACGAAAGTGTTAACGATATGCCATTAGGTAGAAACGTTAATGAATATCTACGTATGGTTGATGCTTACACACACATTCAGGAAAAAGGGGAAGTTTGCCCTGCCAACTGGGAAGCTGGAAAAGAAGCGATGACTGCTGATAGAAAAAGTACTGCTGAATACTTAAGCTTAAACTAAATTTAATTTTAAAAACTATGTTAATCGAATTAAACGAAGATACATTACAAGATTTAGTTGCCAAAAACGAAAAAGTAGTCGTTCAATTCTCTGCTTCTTGGTGTGGAAATTGTCGTATTATGAAACCAAAATTCAAAAAATTGGCTTCAGAAAACGAAAACATTACTTTTGTTTTGGTTGATGCCGAAAATTCTCCGGAATCTAGGAAACTAGCCAATGTCAGCAACTTGCCTACTTTCGCTACTTTTGTAAACGGTACATTGGTAAACGAAACCCAAACGAACAAAGCCGAAGTTTTAACAGCATTGGTAAACGAAGTTGTTTAAAAGTTTAATCGGTTAATTGTTTAATCGTTTAATCGCACAACCAATTAATCAACTCACTTAATTGCAACATGAAACTACCCGTAATTAAACATTTGTCCCAGTTTATTGAAGACAATGACCAAGATTATCTTGTTGAAACTATTGAAGTTCTCGAGGGCTTAACTGAACTTGTCTCCTTGAAGGATGAAGAATTAGACGTTATTGGCGAATTGATTTCCAATATGTATGGTGCCCTTGAGGTGCATAAAATGATCAAAGGTGGAATGGATAAAAAAGAAGCCTTAAACACCTTTATGAAAAGAGTTTTGGGCTCCATAGATCAATAGTGGTTATTTGATTCCTCAGTTTTTTTAATGAAAACATTTTGAAACGCTTTCAGCAATGAGAGCGTTTTTTTTATCAATCTTCTAAATCGGAAATCAAAAAACGTAAATCGTTAATAAATTTTCATACTTTTGAACCTCATTAAAAAACAAACACAATGGCTTCAATAACATTAGGTGGAAATGCAATCCACACATCAGGTGAATTACCTAAAGTTGGCACCAAATTAGCCGATTTTAAATTAGTAAAAAATGATCTTTCTATCGCTTCACTTAGTGATTTTGCAGGAACAAAATTAGTTCTGAATATTTTTCCAAGTATTGATACGGGGACTTGTGCAACATCAGTTCGTAAATTTAACGAGACTGCCAGCAAACTAGAAAACACTAAAGTATTGTGTATTTCAAGAGATTTACCTTTTGCACAAAAACGTTTTTGTGGTGCTGAAGGAATCGAAAATGTAATCAATTTATCTGATTTCAAAGACGGAAGCTTCGGAAAAACCAACGGTTTGGAAATTACTGACAGTGTACTATCAGGATTACATTCAAGAGCTATTATAGTAGTTGACGGGAATGGATCAATCCTCTATACAGAGCAAGTTTCAGAAATTGCAAACGAACCTAACTACGAAGCTGCATTAGCGGTTCTTTAAGATCGCTTTATGAAGTTTCAAAAAGATAATACCTTTTTAAGCGGACGATTAAAAAGCGTCACTTTTGCTGCGAAAGGTGCGATAAAATTGATTTCTACTGAACATAGTATAATGGTCCAATTTTCACTTGCCATTTTAATGACAATGGCAGGTTTCTATTTTAATATTACTAAAACAGAATGGCTTTTTCAAATATTGTCGATTGGATTGGTAATGAGTATTGAAGGATTGAATACCGCTGTAGAAAAAGTAGCCGATTTTATTCACCCCGATTATCACAAGAAAATAGGATTTATTAAAGACATTGCAGCAGGTGCAGTATTATTTGCGGCAATAACAGCAATCATTATTGGATTAATTATTTATACACCAAAAATTTTATAGAAATTAGTATAATTAAGAATGGCAAAAACAACAAAAAAAGCAACTTCAGAAAAGACAACTGATTCAAAATCTGTAAAAAATAACCGTTTGAAAATAACAAAACAGCACAAAATTCTTTTGGGCAGTCTTTTGGTATTGTTCTCTGTCGCCCTATTGCTGGCTTTCATTTCTTTTTACATCTATGGACAGGTGGATCAGAGTGCAGTTAATCGCATTACAGACCGCACTGAAGTAGTACAAAATTGGTTGGGAAAATTTGGCGCCTATTTAGCCCATTTAATCGTTTACCAAGGTTTTGGTATTGCCTCCTTTTTATTTGTTCGATTATTTTTCCTGACAGGAATTTTTTTAGTACTTGATATTGCTTTGCGAAAACTTAAGAATATTTGGTTTTGGGATTTATTTTTTATTGTTATTTTGTCTGTATTATTTGGTTTTTTTGCTACGTCCCTGCCAGAATTGGGGGGAACAATTGGATATGAATTGAATTTGTTTTTACAAGATTATATTGGAAAAACAGGTACGTTATTGGTACTAGCTTTTGGACTCATAATCTATCTGATTTTTAAAATTAAACTGTCTCCGGAGAAAATTAATTCCTTTTTTGAAAAGACAAAAAAAGAAATTAAAAATGATTTAAACTCGACTTCGACAACAACAAGCAATGGATATAATTTAGAAGAATATGCTGTAGTTGATGAAGAAGAAATAACGGATGAAATACATTTAAAAACGAACGGTTCACAATTTGAATTGAATAAAGAAGCGTTAAAACCTACCATAGGTAATCCTTCTGAAATTAGTTTGAAGACGGTTCCAATGGAAGTGACGCCTACCCCACCACCATTCCATTTACCTGAAATTATACAAACCAACGACGATCATTTTGTAATCGAAAAAGCGCCTGAAGAAGATATTATAGAAGAAAACCTGGCTTCCAAACTAGTTGCAGATTTTGGATTATTTGATCCTACTTTGGATTTATCCAATTATAAATACCCAACGATTGATTTATTAAAAGAATACTCGACTGGGGGAATTACTATCAACCAGGAGGAATTAGAAGAAAACAAGAATAGAATTGTAGAAACGCTCCGCAATTACAAAATAGAAATTGCGCAAATAAAAGCCACCGTTGGTCCATCGGTAACCTTGTATGAAATTGTGCCTGAGGCAGGAATCCGTATTTCTAAAATCAAAAGTTTAGAAGACGATATTGCCTTGTCCCTTTCAGCATTAGGCATTCGTATCATTGCTCCTATTCCAGGAAAGGGAACAATAGGAATCGAAGTTCCCAACAAGAATCCAACAATGGTTTCGATGAAAAGTGTTATTGGTTCAGCTAAGTTTCAAGAAGCTGAAATGGAATTACCAATCGCATTTGGAAAAACAATTTCGAATGAAACCTTTGTGGTAGATTTGGCTAAAATGCCACACTTACTGATGGCCGGAGCAACAGGACAAGGGAAATCTGTTGGTTTGAATGCCGTAATTACTTCGTTGTTGTACAAAAAACACCCTGCCGAAATCAAATTTGTAATGGTCGATCCTAAAAAAGTGGAGTTAACACTTTTTAACAAAATCGAAAGACATTATTTGGCTAAATTACCGGACTCTGATGATGCCATTATTACTGATAATGCTAAAGTAGTCAATACGCTAAATTCACTTTGTGTAGAAATGGACAATCGTTATAATTTGTTAAAAGACGCGATGGTTCGGAATATCAAAGAGTACAATGAAAAATTCAAATCTAGAAAATTAAATCCTGAAAACGGCCACCGCTTTTTGCCGTACATTATATTAGTAGTCGATGAATTTGCCGATTTAATTATGACCGCTGGTAAAGAAGTAGAAATGCCAATAGCACGGCTAGCCCAATTAGCACGAGCCATTGGAATTCACTTGATTATTGCCACACAAAGACCTTCTGTAAACGTTATTACGGGATTAATAAAAGCTAATTTCCCTGCAAGAATTGCCTTTAGAGTATCATCAAAAATAGACTCACGGACAATTCTAGATGGCGCAGGTGCAGATCAATTAATTGGTCGAGGCGATATGCTTTACACCAACGGAAATGACATGGTAAGAGTTCAATGTGCTTTTGTAGATACCCCAGAAGTAGAAAAAATTGTGGATTATATTGGTTCCCAAAAAGCGTACGCAACCGCTTATTTGCTTCCAGAATTTGTAGGAGAGGAAACTGGCATTAATCTTGATATGGATATTTCAGAAAGAGATACTTTGTTTAGAGAAGCCGCAGAAGTAATTGTTATGGCGCAACAAGGTTCAGCCTCGTTGTTGCAGAGAAAACTAAAATTGGGATACAACAGAGCCGGAAGATTGATAGATCAACTAGAAGCCGCCGGAATTGTTGGACCATTTGAAGGTAGCAAAGCTAGAAGTGTAAATATTCTTGACATGAGTTCTCTTGAACAATACTTCAATAATGAACAAAATTAATATTATAATGAAATCGAAGATTATTTCATCCATTCGCCCAAAAGGCTCGGGTCACAAATTCCGAATAAAAAATAATACAAGCATGCGTAAACAATTTTTCCAGATTACAGCCTTACTACTTTTCAGCTTTTCGATTCAAGCACAGGACAAGAAGGCGAAAGACCTTTTAGATCAGGTTACCTCAATAGTTAAAGGCTATGATAATATCGTAATTGATTTTAAATACAGCTTACATAATGTCAAGGAAAATATCCATCAAGATAGCAAAGGGAATGTGACTATGAAAGGAAACCAATATGTCTTGAATTTTATGGGAGTAACCAAAATTTTTGACGGAAAGAAATCTTATACCATTGTTCCGGAAGACGAAGAAGTTACAATATCTACCGTTAATGAAAAAGATGATACTGCTATTACTCCATCAAAAATGTTGACTTTCTTTAATTCTGGTTATAAATATTCAATGGATATTGTCCAAGATATTAAAGGGCGAAAAATT
>CAMDGJ010000103.1 GCA_945897545.1 Flavobacterium psychrophilum | reverse complement strand
TAATTATTTTATGCATAAATCGGATGTTACAATTGATTTAAAAAACAATTCCATAAAAGTACATGAGACAGAAGCCGAACCATGGACTATCACACTAGTAGACACTGGCGTAAATTCGATGACGGGAGGACGGATTAAACGCATTCAGAAACACATAGGGAATGAACCTTTTATGTTGACGTATGGGGACGGTGTATCTAATGTTAATATTAAGGAACTAGTTAATCACCACACCAAGAACGGAAAATATTGCACCGTGACTTCAGTGCAGCCTTCTGGACGTTTCGGGGCTTTAAATTTCGGCGAAAATGATGAGGTTAGTTCTTTTATGGAGAAACCTAAAGGAGACGGGGCATGGATTAATGGAGGATTTTTTGTTTGTCAACCTGAAGTTTTTGATTATCTTGATGGTGATGATACTATTTTTGAAAAATCTCCAATGGAAAATTTAGCTGCGGATGGTCAGATGGTGGCCTATCGACACGAAGGTTTTTGGAAACCAATGGACACATTGAGAGATAAAGCAGAATTGGAAGAAAGTTGGGAGTCTAATAAAGCACCTTGGAAAACTTGGTAATATTATGTTTGAAAAACTAGAAAAAACGTATAGAGGGAAGAAAGTTTTTCTAACTGGGCATACTGGTTTTAAAGGATCTTGGTTATTGAAGACCTTATCCATTTTAGGGGCGGATGTTAAAGGATATGCGCTAGAAACTAATACTGAGGATGATCTTTATAATTTAATTAATGGTGATAAATTATGTAATTCTGTAATTGCAGATTTAAGGGATAAAAACCGTTTAGAAAATGAGTTAATTGATTTTCAACCTGATTTTATCTTTCATCTTGCTGCCCAACCCTTGGTTCGTTTGTCATATGAGATACCTTCTAAAACATTTGAAGTTAATGCTATTGGTACGGCCTATCTGCTAGATGCTGTCCGATTATTAGAAAAAAAATGTAGTATAGTTCTAATTACTACAGACAAGGTATATCATAATTATGAATGGGTTTACCCTTATCGTGAAACAGATCGATTAGGAGGGTATGATCCTTATAGTGCGAGTAAAGCATGTGCTGAATTAGTTATTGATTCATACAAAAACTCATTTTTTAATATAGCAAATTATAAAGAGCATCAAAAATCCATTTCTGTAGCCAGAGCAGGGAATGTGATAGGTGGAGGTGATTGGTCTAAAGACAGAATCATTCCTGATATTGTGAATTCTATAAAAAAAAACATAGTTTTAACAGTTAGAAGTCCAAATTCTGTGAGACCTTGGCAACATGTTTTAGAACCAATAATGGGTTATTTATTGTTAGGTTCTAAAATGAACATAGATTCTATAAAGTTTTCCGAAGTATGGAATTTTGGGCCTCTTGATGAAGACGCATTTACAGTAGAGGATTTAGTCAAGTTATCTATTTCCATTTTTGGCAAAGGAAGTTATGAATGTCCTGAATTATCAGGAGAACCCCATGAAGCAAAACTTTTGAGGCTTGATATTTCCAAAGCAGTACAATTGTTGGGTTGGAAGCCTTTATTTTCGAGTCAAAAAGCAATAGAAATGACTATGAATTGGTACCGTAATTATATAGATGGTATGGATTCTAATGGTTTGATTGAAGCGGATATTAATGCTTACTTACATAATAAATAATGATTAAAACAGCGATTATAGGTTCCTCTTCCTTTTTAGCTAGTTATATTATTGCTGATTTAGAAAAAGAAAACCATTCACTTACTCTTTTTTCGAGAGAGAAAATAAATGACAATCATCTTTTTTTGTCATTTGCTTATCCAAATAACATTCCTCATTATTCCGTATTTTTAGATTATGATATAATTATATTCGCGGCTGCAGGAGGAGTGCAATCTTCAAAAAAATATAGTTTGGATGAAATATATGAGCTTAATGCATTTTTGCCTATTTCTCTTTCCAATTTTCTTGATGAAAATAATTTTAAAGGAAAATTCATAAGCTTTGGTTCTTATTTTGAAATTGGAGCCCAGGACGAATTAAAACCATATAATGAAACTGAAGTTGCTTTGTCAAATTTTGCTCTACCCAGTCATTATTGTTTGTCCAAAAGGTTGTTGACTAGATTTGTGAATGATTCACTATCAAAAATCAATCATTATCATATTATACTGCCTTCTATTTATGGGAAAAATGAAAACGAAAATAGGCTAATTCCTTACCTTATTCAAAGTGTAGAAAACCAAAAGAAGCTAGAATTAACAGCCGGTACACAAATTAGACAATTTTTACACGTTAAAGATGTATCCCAATTTGTATTAATAATCTGCAATCAATCCATTGAAAAAGGGGTTTATAATTTAGCTTCAGATCATTATAACTATGTAAAAGACGTTGTAGAAATGGTCTTCAATTATTACGGTAAAGATTTTTCAGATGTTTTAGGCAAAATTCAGCGGCAAGACGAATCCATGCAAGTGCTTTTGTTGGATAATAAAAAGGCAAAGAATACAGGTTGGAAACCGAAAATCGATTTGAAAGAAGGTATTTTGGACTATTTTAAAAATCAATATTAGTAATGAGTTTATCCGAAAAAATAATTAGCTACAAAAGAAATAGGATTGAAGACACTCGTGGCTGGTTCTTGAAGGTAATTACAGGAAAAGAATCTAATCTTCCAAACAGCACGGGCGAAGTTTACCTGACAATGGCGATTCCAGGCGAGATGAAAGGAGGGCATTATCATCCAATTGCCAACGAATGGTTTACCCTAATCGCAGGAACTTGCGTACTGAAATTGGAGGATATTGAGACCAAGGAGTGTATTGAAATACAAATGGATTCACAAGCACCCGTAACTATCTATGTGCCTTGTGGCATTGCCCATGGTTTTTTTAATACTAGCCTAGAGCAAGACTTTATTTTGATTGCCTATTCGGATCAATTATTTGACCCTATTGATATGATACCATTTGATTTTGTATAAAAATATGAAACCTAAAATTCTTATTCATCCGGATCTTTTTTATTCAGGACATTCTGGGGCAATTGCGGCAAGAGAGGCGGCAAGGCAATTGTCAAAACTAGGAAATGAAATAGGTATATTTACCCATGATGAACTAGATATTTCAATTGCAACATATCCTTATTTTCAACGATTGCCATATAAAGGAACTGCTAATTATTTTAAGGCTTCTTATAAAGAGTCTTTTATTAAAGTATTAGAAGACTTTAAGCCTAATTATGTTTTTTTTATTGGCAGTTTAGTTAATACACCTATTGTTTATCTTGATTTATGTTTGAAATACAAGGTTAAGACCGTTTTTCTGTTTTTGATGCAAGATTTCTTTTGTGCCAGATTGCATAACGGTTTGGGAACTAATTCCTGCACTAAATGCCTTGACAAATCAAATATTAATTCTTTCATAAATAAATGCGCAGAAAAGCAAAGCAGACCCAATCTCTATCTCATAAATTATCAAATAAATCAAAAAATATTTTTATCAAGAATGAGAAAAATTGATTTTGTTTTAGGGTCATCAGATGAACAACTTAGTTTTTATGAAAAAGTGGGAATTAAAAAGGCAAACATTGTAAAAATCCCCTTATTTTTTGACCAGAATAGAATAAAAGAATTGAAAACACCTTCTGAGTCTTATTTTGTTATTATTGGGCAATACCGTCATGAAAAAGGAATTCATTTAATTTCTAAAATTCTAGAATATATTAATGATGGTATTTTAGTTAAACTGTTGTTTTTTGACCAAGCAGATGCAGATAAGTTTTTAATTGAATTTCCAGAAAACAAGAAACACATAGCAAACAATAAACTTCAATTACTACCAGGAGTTACAATGACCACAGGCGCTGTTGAATTAATTGCAGGATCTAAAGGAGTTATTAATCCATCAATATGGTCAACTACAACTGAATTTGTTTTGTTGGAAGTATTAGGAATGTCAAAACCTATTATAACATTTGATGTGGGAATTCATAAAGAAATTATTGAAAATAGAATCAACGGAATCTGTGTGAAAGCAGGTGATTTCGGAGCAATGGGTCAAGAAATTAATAATTTGAATAATGACCCTCAACTAGAAGTTAGTATTTCCTTGAAAGCTAAAGAATTGTATCATAGTTTAACTGATGAGTCCTCTTTTGGAAAAATATTGGATACCATATTTCAATAAATTTAAGTAAAACCAGTGTATGATTGTTGTTAGAATTATTGGTGGTTTAGGAAATCAAATGTTTCAATATGCATTTTACAAATGCCTGAAAAAAAAATATGAAAATGTAAAATGTGATATTCAAGGGTACGAAAAATACAAATTACATAATGGGTTTGATTTAGAGAATGTTTTTGATATTCAGTTGGATAAGGCATCTATTGCAGAAATTGAACAACTGACGAATTCTTATAAAACCAATATAATATCAAAAGTAATTCGTAAAGTCTTTGGAGATAAATCTTCTCACATTGTAGAAAATAAATTTGAATTGAATTTGATGCAATCTAATAAAAATTATTATTTAGACGGATATTGGCAGACTGAAAAATATTTTGGAGGACAGCACGAATTAAGAAAAGATTTCAAATTTAAAGAGGATTCAAATCATACTTATGTACTAACAGAAGAAATGATTAAATCTTCTAATTCAGTTAGTCTTCACGTAAGAAGAGGAGATTACCTTGGTAACAATACATATGCACAATTAGACGAATTATATTACATTAAAGCAATAAATTTAATCCAAAGTCAAATTACAGATCCTGTTTTTTTTGTGTTTTCTGATGATTTAACATGGGTGAAGGAAAATTTGATTCATCGTCTGGGAGCAAATGCCAAAATTATTTATCCAGAAAACAAGGAATCAAGCGTTCAAATTGATTTAAAAATGATGTCCTTGTGCAAACACAATATTATTGCCAATAGTTCCTTCAGTTGGTGGGGAGCATGGTTGAATAATAATCATGACAAAATGATTGTTATGCCAAAAAAATGGTACACTATTACTGAAATAAATGAAAAACATTATAAACAAATGCCTGAAAATTGGATAAAAATATAATCGATGGATAATTAATTAAAATTAAAAAAATTATGACGCCAAATGTATTAAAAGCATACAAAACAGAAAATTACAAAGTTAATATGGGCTGCCCTGAGCAGGTTTTTTCTGTAATTTCAAATGAAAAAGAAAAGAGAACACTCACAAATAGTGGTGGATTAACAGTAACAGATTCATTTGTTTTTTCAATGATTTCGAAAATTTTTGAACCTGATGGAATATTTATAATAGGTAATTCATTCGGATTAAGTACTTTTATTCTTGCTGATTTATTTCCAAATAGTGAAATTGATGTCATTGATGCTGAATTAGAAGGATTAGACGTAAAAATTGGCAGTGAATTAACAAAGAAACTTGCTTCAGATTTTTTTAAAAATGTAAAATTGACTGTTGGATTCTCCCCAAATGATTTATCAAAATCAATGAGAAGAAAAAAATATAATTTTTTTTTTATAGATGGATTACATACAGACGAACAGATTTTGTTAGATTTTGAAGGTATACTTCCTTATTGTGATAATGAATGTGTATTATATTTTCATGATGTTGTTTCTTGTAATATGCTAACAAGTTGGGAAATTATAAAGAATAAGGCACAAATGCTCAACTTTGTTCCCTTTGAACTTGGTTTTACTCAAATGGGATGTACAGTATTAGTTAGGGGTAATGATGATTTAATTGAATATTTTTCAAATGCATCAAATCCATTTGTTGGGCCTTATAAAATTGGTTTTAATGTTTCAGATTTAGACACCAAACTCAAAAGGCCTTGGTTTTGGGATTTAAGTTTTGGGCATTTAGAAAAAGTAATTAAAAGAAAATTAAAGAGAATTTTTAATTAAATATTTGTGTTTTAGATTTTATATCTCTGATATATGAAAAAAAAAGCTATTACTCATAATATATTTGGGGCGTTGTCAAATTTTTTATTTCTTTTTTTGACAAGCTTACTTTTACTACCATATTATTTCAAGTTTATTACTGCATCTGATTATGGTATTTGGCTAGGAGGAATATCATTTATTTCATTGATTTCTGTACTTGAAGCTAATACTGGTTTAATATTAACACAACAATTGGCTGAAAAGCGAATTTGCAATAAACCAATAGAATTTTCAAAATATCTTTCAGCAGCAATCCTATTTGGTTTTGGTGTTAGTTTTTTTATTATCATACTGTCATTTTTTTTTAAAGATGACCTAGCTATTTTAGTAAGCAAAAGGAATTTTGATAATGAAAAATTTTCAAATAGTTTTTTCTTGTATTCAATTTCTTTATCCTTAACTATTATTTCTGGTTATTTAAGTGTTGTTTCTCAAGTATTTTTAAAAACATTACGCCCTCCCATATTTAATTTTATTTCTTCAATTACAGGAATAATTTATACAATCTTAGCAATACCATCTCAAGGAATTGTTGCTATAGCTGGGGGGAATCTTGTTAAAACATTCGTGTATTCAATATTAATTGGTTTTTATGGTTTTAAAATTTTAAAAGAAGAGAATATCTCTATTTATTTCGATTTAAATTATCTTTCAAGACTTCTAGTTAATATTGGTTTTCCGTTTATTTCTAAGGTTGGGATTACTTTGGCGGTTAGTATTCAAAATTTTATTATAGCAACAACCATTTCGGGGGCAGCAACTACCACTTTTGACATAACAAGGAAAATTCCTTTAACAATTCAAATGTTTATCAATGTCATCGCTGTTTCTACATTTACTTCATTTAGTTTGTTTTATTCAGAACAAAAGACAAATGAAGTTAGACATGAATATACTGAAAAATATTTTTTGCTCATTCGACTCTTATTATTATTTTCTCTAACAGGAATATTTTTTATTGGGAAAGATTTTGTAACTATTTGGGTCGGAATAGACAAGTTTGGGGGCAATGTACTGCTTGGATTAATTTGTTTAGCAGCACTTGCAGATCAATTGAGATTATTATTAGCTCAACAATATACTGCTATGGGGAAGTTTAATCTCACTTCGATTACTGATATTGTTTTTGCGACATCTTTTATGATTAGCGCCTATTTTTTAATATCATTTTTAAAGTTGAATGGAATTGTTTTGGCTGGAATATTGGCAAATATCATTTATTTTATAGTAAGTTATTTTATTGAAAAAAAGTATAGTATCAGTATGGTTTCGAATATTATTAATAAAAGTTTTTTTTATGATTTGTCGTTTATAGTATTAGTAGCTTGTCTGACAAAATTCATATATGAAACTTATAGAGGTAACTATTTTATTGAGACTACTACTATTTTAATTGCATTATCTATACTTTTTATAGTATTTTATAAAAAAAACAAATCACTTATGAGTTTTTTAATTTTTAAGTTTGGAAAATCTTCATAAGTGAATTTTTATTAAAAATAAAAAATTTTAAATTTTATTTATTATATCGAAATAACAATCAATTTCTAAGTTTATAATAAAGAGTACAAAAAAAATTCATTAAAATAATGCCTATTTAATCTTCATTGATTTTGATTAATAATATAATTCAACAACGAAGAAGAAAGTATCCATATCACATTTTGATAGTAATGTTTTTTTGTTGTTTACTAGTGATGATATTCTCAATATCTGAGAGTTTAATGTCAAGTTTGGTAAGTGGGACCATAATCTTTTTTTTATTGACAATTCTGTCAACAAAATTGATTTTAAGTTCAATAAAATGGGTTGGGTTTTTTAGCGCAATATTTTTATTGAAACTCGTATTGGGTGTTTCTCATTATTTAATATTTGTTGATCCTAAATATTTTTTTGGAAATGGTGCTTTTCCATATTCTTTTTGGCACGAATACCATTCTGTTTTTAATCAAGTACACGATGTAGTAAAAAGCAAAATTGCTCACGATAATATCTTTTATTTTGATAAGGAAAGTTTTGAAGTTACTCATCCTGAAATTTGGAATTTAATAAGTATTCCATTAACTTATTTAGGTTGTTATGTTTTGACAATAACACCAATCAATATTTTCTTTACTACATTATTTTCCATAAATTTTGTTTTTATTGCAAAATTTATTTTGTTATTGGATAAAGCAAAAGTTACTGTTGTTGCATGGACAAGCGCCTTGTTTCCTATGTTTTTATTAGCTGATAATTTCTACAGAGATCAAATAGGAATGGGTTTGTTGTCAGTAGGTCTCACATTGTATTTAGCTTCAAATAGTAGACTTATTCAAAAAATTGTTTCAATCGGTTTGCTTATGTACTTCAGTTATATTTTGCGTACTGTTTATCCTGCAATTTTATTGTTGTCTTTGGTGGTTTATTGTGTATTTAAGGAACGAAGGAATAGAAAGTATCTGATATTGATTCTACCATTTATTTTAGTGTTGTTATATTATTCTGCTAATGAGATTATACAGGAAAAAGAATATTTAGATCGTTACATTACTCCTTCAGGTTGGTTTTTTTTACCTTTAAAAATAATTTTAGGGGTAGTTGGACCTTTCCCATGGACACAATTTATGTTGTATAAAGTAGATCCTTCTTTTTCTTATCAACTTGCAGATTATTTATTGGGAATCTTTCAGTTATCTTATTTAACATTACTTATTCAAAAGGCAAAATATCTTTTTAAAATCAGTAACATTAATGTTTTAACTTTATTTGGTTTAGGTATAGCGTTATCAGGCATTGTAACTAAGCAAATGCATATTGGTTATATAGCTAATGGTACAGTTCTAACCTTACCATGGTTTTTCTCAAAAATTTCTTTATCTGAATTTAAGAAAAGACTAGTGTTAGTAACTATTCTTTTAATTTTGTTGAATTTAATTATAAGCATATTAGGAAATATAAGTATTTCTTTTTTATGGAGGTAGAATATTGATTGTATGAAATTTATTTTAAGTGGTGGTTTGGGAAGTCAAATGTTTCAACATGTATTTTATTTAGCATTAAAGGATAAAGGAAGAAATGTAAAATTAGATCTTTCGTTGTATTCGTGCCTTAAAATGCATATCGGATGTGAACTCGAAAAATTGTTCCTGAAAGCTGGATTAGATTGTAAAAAAAGAAAAACACAATAATACCTCTCCTTTAATTTATTTTGTATGCCACACCTAATATCAGTCATTTTACCTGTGTACAATGCTTCACAATTTATAGCGGAAACAATCAACAGCATTTTAGAACAAACTTTCACGGATTTTGAATTAATCATCATTAATGATGGTTCAACAGATACCTCGGAATTAATTATTCAATCTTTTGAAGACCATAGAATAATCTATGTAAAACAAGAAAATAGGGGGGTAGGATTTTCAATAAGAAAAGGTTGTGAGATGGCAAAAGGTAAATACATTGCCAGGATAGATGCTGACGATATCTGCATGCCGGAGAGGTTTGAAATACAAGTTGATTATTTAAGAAAAAACCCTGATACTGTTTTAGTTAGTAGTGCCGTTATTTACATCGATTATGCTGGAAATGAAATGGGTAGAAGTTTTCCCCACTTGTCAAATTGGGCAATTTTAAAAAGAATGAAATATTCTTCTACTATCTGTCATCCAGCTGTGATGATGCGAAAAAAAGCATATAACTTAACTAGTGGATAT
>CAMDGJ010000102.1 GCA_945897545.1 Flavobacterium psychrophilum | reverse complement strand
AACTCGATGAAATAAACTTTTCTATTTCATTATTTCTAAATTTAGACACATTAAAATATTGAAGAATATAATTTGGAGTGATAATTTTGGTGTTTACTCTTATTCTCGAAACATTTGGAGCTAAATAATATTTATCATTTTCATTTATCAATGCGACTTCACCAATTGTGCCAACATAAGTAAACATCAAATCATCAATATAAAGCTTACTTCTACTTAATTTTGACAATTCACTATTATCTATATATTTTACATCGTTTAAATCAAGCTTGTTTTTTTTAATATTAAGTCCTCTTAATGCAATGATTTCACCTTTATCCTCATATACAATGTGTTTTGTAAATTCATATCCAGCTAATTTCGAAACATTAGCAATCTCCCCCAACTTTCTCTCCTCCCAATCCGCATAATCTTTTCCATTCTCATCCCCGCCTGCCGGACGGGCAGGTTTAAACCTCAATTTACCTGAGAACAATTGTTGCATTACGCCTTTTTTGTATTGTTCTAACAATTCTTTTTTGCGGGAAAGTTGCTGTATTTTTTCATCTACCGCACTTAAAAAAGAAGCTATTTTTTGTTGTTCTGGAAGGGTGGGAATAAGAATAATAGTTTCTCTTAATGTCTTTAATGATAAATTTTTAATTGTTGAACCTGTCAATTCAGAAATAAAGAAATTTTGTGTTTTATCCGTATGAAAAAAGTGATAATAAAAATCTGTTTTTTCTTTAAATTTATAATAACCAACACTTTTGCCAAGCATTACTTTTTCATTATTATATTTTGCAATATTTCCAATTGTACCATTTAATGAAATTAAAATAGTATTTTCATTCAAGCCTTTATCATTTTTTTTAAAAATGGCATAATCAACTTTTTTTGTCTTTTCTGTAATTTCAATTTTACCATTTGTTAAATTATTACCATTGATAAAATAAATATCTGAGTCATCTGAATATATTGGTGTACCGTGTAAACCATCGCCAATTTTCGCTGTCAATTCCCCCAATTTTCTTATTTCCCATTCCCCGTCAAACTCCTGAAAACGCAATTGTGGTATATTTTGTATTTCGTACTTCATACTAAATAAAATTTATCTTCTTTCCAATTCATAGGATTGTTTTCTATATAGGTTTGTATGCGTTCCCATTCGGGCGCATTGCGAATAATATGATCGTGAAATCGGGGTTGCCACCCAAAATCGGCGTGAATAAAACGGGCATTTTTTGTTACCACCGATTTATAGGAACGCACAATGGTGGAAATCGTCCCTGATTTTGGGGATATATTCGCCATTTGTTCGCTTTATTGGCAGAGACGTTGCAATGCAACGTCTCTACGGTGGATTGCAACGTCTCTACGTTACCACCGTCACCATTCGCGTTTTTATCAATAATCAAAATCCCATGAACGTGATTGGGCATTACCACAAAATTCCCCAATTCGATATATGGAAAATGTTGCGGTATTTCCATCCAAAATTTTTCGGCTAACGTTCCTATTTCAGATGCAATGAATCGCTTCTCTACGATTTCACCAAAAAAATGTTCCCTATTTTGCGTGCAAATCGTGATGAAATAGGCACCGTTTGTACCATAATCCCAATTTTTTAATCGCGCTGACGGAATTCGATATTTATTTTGAAATTTTTCGGTCATATCAAAATGGGGTTTCAATTCCTAATTCCGTACAAAAACCTTCAATTGTTGCATCGGTTGTTTTACTAAGGTCTGCCAATTCCCGTAATTCGTTGGTTATGGCTTTTAAATCTATGGCATCTTCTTCTTCAAAAGTATCTACATAACGAGGAATATTCAGGTTGTAATCGTTGGTTTCCACTTCGCTTAAAGGGGCAATGTGGCTGTATTTTTCTTCTTCGGTTCGGTTTTCGTAAGTGCTTATGATTTTATCAATGTCTTCGGTACGCAACACGTTTTGGGTTTTCACCTTTTCAAAATATTGGCTGGCATCTATAAACAAAATGTTTTTGGCATCGGTTCGCTTTTTCTTCAAAACCAAAATACAAGTCGGGATACTCGTTCCGTAAAAAATATTGGCTGGCAAACCTATTACGGCATCCAAGTAATTCTTCTCGTTTATCAAATATTCGCGTATGTGTCCTTCGGCACCACCACGAAACAAAACACCGTGAGGGAGAACGATTGCCATGGTTCCGTTATCGGCAAGCTGGTGCACCATATGTTGCACAAAGGCAAAATCGGCTTTGCTGCTTGGTGCTAGTTTCCCATAAGCCGAGAAACGGTCATCACTCATGAACAAGGGGCTGGCACTCCAATTTGCAGAAAAAGGAGGATTGGCAACAATGGCTTCAAAACGCATATCAAAATGTTGTGGGCGTTCTAAAGTATCTTCGTTTTTTATATCAAATCGCTTGTAATGCACATCGTGCATAATCATGTTCATGCGGCATAAGTTGTAAGTGGTCGGGTTCATCTCCTGTCCGTAAAAGGCACTTACTTGTTTTACTTCTTTGGCAACACGCAACAACAACGAACCAGAACCACAAGTCGGGTCGTAAACGCTCTTGAGTTGGTCTTTGCCCACCGTTACTAGTTGTGCCAAAACGCTACTTACTTGTTGTGGCGTATAAAATTCGCCAGCCTTTTTCCCAGCTCCACTAGCAAACTGTCCTATTAAATATTCGTAGGCATCACCCAGAACATCGCTATCAGTATTTTCTAAATCAAAGTCAATTTCATCTAAATGTATAAGAACTTTTACGATGAGTTCGTTTTTGTCGGCTTCGGATTTTCCTAGTTTATGAGAGGTTAAATCTAAGTCGGAAAACAGGTTGCCAAAATCTTCTTCACTTTCAGAACCCATAGTACTTTGCTCAATGTGCGTGAGAACTTTGGCTAAATCCCCAAGAATGAAATTGTTTTTTCCGCCAGCGTTTCCCCTTCGAGCTAATTCTGAAAACAAATCACAAGGTTCTAAGAAAAAGCCCAATTTATCAATGGCGAGTTGTTTTATTTCCTGCATCAAAAGTGCTTCCTCAGGATGTCCTTCTATTTCTTGGAAAGTTAAACCGTCTGGTTTTAGAATGGTGTTGGCATACAAATCCATTTTAGTACTCAGGTACTTGTAGAAAATAAAACCTAATATGTAATCTCTAAAATCATCGGCATCCATTTTCCCACGAAGGGTGTTGGCGATATTCCAAAGTTGTTGTTCTAATTTTTGTTTTTGTTCTGCTGCCATTAAAAGGTATAAATTGTTTTACAAAAAGTTTAAAAGTAGGGATAAAGTCTTGATAAATACCTGATTTTCCTACTTATTTTTAAAGTGTTTTTTAGTTCAAATTACTATAAATGGCTCCATTTTTTTTGAAGCTATTTTTCATTCTATAGAGAATTATATTAATAATGGATAAATGTAGTCTTTCAAAAATTATTTGCAGTAAGGTTTTCCACATTGCGAAATAATTTAAATAGATTGTTAATAGTTTATTAACTTGAAATATGACAATTTAAAAGACATATTCTTACTTTGGTTGATACTGTTTGTATTGGTTAATTATTTAGGCTATGTTTAAGAATATTATGGATTCAATAATAATTCATATAAATCCTCTATTTCTTTGTGTTTAAATTTTGCTTTTTTGTTTCTTATTATAATTTCAGCTAATTCAATAACCTGATTTGTTTTGTTTTTTGAAAAAACATAAACCAATTTAAATACTGACCCAAAAATTTTGTCGATACTCCGTAAAATGGCTTACTCCATCTTTAATAAAGATTGTCTATTGAATTGACATTCTGAACATGATACATTTTATTTTTTGTACTCCTTTGCTTTATTCAATACTGATTTGGGTAAACGACTCTCTACCGCTGACTTAAAAAAAAACGATTAAATTGCTATAAAACAACTTAAAGAGTTATAATTTTAAAAAACACCTTTTGAATCCATTTTTTTATTGCAAAAAAAAACCGACATATTGCTAGGCCGGTTTTACTCTAAAAATAAATAATTTATTTTTTATTGGTCTGTTATCATCAATTTTATATTATCATCAGCATAACCAGATGAACCGTTATACTGTAAACGGCTTTTACCAAAATCAGTTGTATCTACTACTGCTTCAGTTATTCTATTTTTTATCAGCATCTAAAGCAAATGACAATCCAAAAGTAACTGAATACATGTGACCCTGCTTACTATTTCCTACAGGATTTTTTTGGCCGTTCCAAGTAAAAGCTTGAAGGTAATTATTATAAGAACTAACATCTAGGAAGATAGATGTTTTTTTCGAAACTTTCAGTATAGGTGTAATACCAAAAACAGTTCCTCCATAACCATCATATTTGTAAACGACTGTTTCATCGTTGGCTGCGATAGGACACATTATAGCTAAATTTAGTCCTGCATGAAATAATACATTAGATCTAGAAACATTATTTACAGGTTTACCAAAACTATTAAGATTAAATACTGCTTGAATAGACGTTCTATATTGCGCAATTTCAAATGGCTTACTTTTAGTCTCTGCAACTTCACTAAATCTATCAAAAGCTAAATCCATTTTTAAACCGACAATTTCAGAAAATTTGTAGCTAGCTCCAACTGTATAACAATTAAAAATAAAACCTTTAAATAATTGATTGTTCATACTGGTATAATATCCTTCAGTAAAGGGCATGGTACCATTGCTTACTCCTGTTCCTAACTCAATAGACCATTTATTGCGATTCACTTTAGCGATTAAAGAATCTGTTGTGGTTTTGATGGAATCAGTTGGTACTGAAGTATTTAAATTTTCCTGCGAAAAAACTGAAGTAAACACAAATAATAACAAAATAATAAGTTTATTGTTTTTCATATAAATAAAGTAGTATTAAACTATTTCGCAAATATATTTAAATAATTCATCAATAATTAATGTAAGAATAATATTTAACAATTTATAAACATTGCGCAGTTATTAGAGCCTTTTTATAGTGGATTTTCGTGTATAATTGCGAAAAAAAAATATGATTAATTTTAAGTTAAAATACTAAAAATGAATTATATAATTAGCTTCTTTTTTCTGCATTATCGCTCATTGCCGTAAATCAAAAAATGTTAATATTAAGTTAACCTTCGGTAATATTTTTTACATTTATTTTGCCTTTAAATTTAAAAAAATTAACATGAAGTATTTTTATGTCTTTGTTTTCTTATTGATTTCCCAATGTTTTTTTGGTCAGAATAGTTCTATAAGTGGTTCTGTAGTAGATGATTCTAATGGTGGAGTTTTACCAGGAGTAAATATTATAATAAAAGAATTAAAACTGAGCACCACAACAGATTCAGACGGGAAATTTGTTTTTAGGAATGTAGGATCTGGAAGCTACGAAGTAGAATTCTCTTTCATTGGATACCAATCTAAAATTGTATCGGAAGTGTTAACAAAAAATAATGAAATTACCTATTTAAATACCACTCTTGTAGAAATTAAAAATGAACTTAAGGAGGTAGTGATTACCAGAACGAAAGCAAAGGCCGAATCCATAAAATCATTGTTAGTAGCTCAAAAAAATAGCATTACTGTTTCTGATGGTATCTCTGCTGAAACTATTAAAAGAACGCCAGACAGAACCACTTCTGATGTTTTGAAAAGAGTAAGTGGAGTTAGTATACAAGACAATAAATTTGTTGTCATAAGAGGTTTGAATGACAGATACAATGCCGCCTTGTTAAATGGCGCTCCGCTGCCAAGTTCCGAACCGGATAGAAAAGCTTTTTCATTTGATATTTTCCCAGCCAATATGCTGGATAACCTAATCATTACCAAGACGGCTTCGCCAGATATGCCAGGAGAATTTGTAGGTGGTGTCATCCAAATCAATACCAAATCGGTTCCGGACAAAAATTTCCAATCGATAACAATTGGTTCTGGCTACAATACAATTACTACATTTAAAAACAGTAGGGATTATAAGGGGAGTAGCACGGATTGGTTGGGTTTTGATAATGGCGCAAGAGCGTTACCGTCAACTGTTCCTAATACGAAGGTTTTTACATCAACAATCAACAGTCAAGCTAAGGCAGGAGAAATTGCAAAAACATTTGAATACGATTGGAATATTACTGATAGTAAATTTAAACCTAATACCGCTTTTCAATATTCAATTGGACATCATTTTGATTTTGGCGAAAAAGTTTTTGGAATAATGCTATCTGTTTCTCATAGTATAAATAATACTTTCAATGAAACACTTCGAAATCTCGATTGGGACAATAATGACCCGGTGCTTCCATCAACATTAATATCTAAATCGGATGAAAAAAATTATATTCAGCAAGTTTTAACGGGTTCTTTGGCTAATTTTTCGATGAAATTCAATGAAAATCACAGCCTTTCTTTTAAAAATATTTTAAGCATCAATTCTAGAGACCTAGTCTTAGAAAGAAACCGTAAAGATGATGTGAATGACTCTAGAGTACTAAGCTCTGATGTTAGGTGGTTTACTAGTAATATTATTTATTCAGGTCAATTGAATGGGGATCATTATTTTACAAAACCTAAAATTAAACTAAATTGGTCTGGTTTTTACAGCAACATACAAAGAACCATTCCTAATTTAAGAAGAAATTTATATATAATTGCAGATCCCGATAGTAGTGATCCGAAACTATCCACACCCAGAGCGGTTATTGCGGAAAGTAACGGAGGACCCAGTTATGGTGGAGGGATGTTTTTTTCTGAAAATAGCGAATCGATATCGGGAGGTAAATTTGATATTTCCAAAAAATTTAATATTGGTAAAAAATTAATCAATGAAGTAAAGTTGGGCGGTTTTGTACAGACAAGAGATCGAGATTTTTTTGCACGTCAATTGCAATACAATCGGTACATTGCCGATGGTACAAAATATGATAACAGCTTTGAAACTCAAACTAATGCAACAATTTTTACTAAAGAAAACATGGGTTTATTACCGTCGGGGTTAGGTGGTTTTACTTTATTTGATTTTACTGCAAAAAGTGACGATTATCGTGCCGGGTCTAAATTGAATGCAGCCTATATAATGCTTGATAATAGGTATAAAAAGTTTAGATTAATTTGGGGAGTTCGTGTCGAGGATTTTACACAAACATTAGTAGCGGAGACTGATATAAAAAAGATTGATTCGAAAGATCAAAAAACAGATTTTTTACCTTCTGCCAATTTGATATATTCTATTAATAAAAAACAAAACTTGCGTTTGAGTTACTCAAAAACCTTGAACCGCCCTGAGTTTAGAGAATTAGCTCCTTTTATATTTTATGATTTTGAAACCCAGTTTTTAATACAAGGGAATGAAAGTTTAAAGAGAGCTTCAGTAGAAAATTTTGATTTTCGATATGAAATCTATCCTTCTAAAGGACAATTATTTACGGTTTCATATTTTCGTAAAAAATTTATAAATCCAATAGAAGTCATTCGACAATCTCTTAACAATACCATAACCTATGCGAATGCAAAAAGTGCAGTAAATAGTGGTGTTGAACTAGAATTTAGAGTGTTGCTAAGTTCTATATTTACCTCAGAAAACACCTCCGTTTTTGATGATTTGACTTTATTTTCAAACTTGTCTGTCATAAAATCCAAAGTAGATGTTACGGGTGTTGTTGGTGGTAATCTAGAAACTAGTAGAACGATGCAAGGGCAATCGCCTTATGTATTCAATGCAGGATTGCAATATATAAATAAAGATAATGGATTGATTATTTCAACAAATATTAACAGAGCTGGAAATAGAATTGCGTATGCCTCAGGTGAATTAGAACCCGCCATTTGGGAAAAAGGCAGAACTTTTCTCGATGCCCAAATAGCAAAATCATTCTTCAATAATCAACTGGAATTAAAACTTAACATTCAAAATATTTTGGCTCAAAATTTGATTTTTTATCAGAATAATTACAGAAATACAGTTAAATACGGCGCTCTCGAAACTTTAGGAAACAACCTTTTTACGGGCGATTTTCATTATGAAGATGGTTACAATAAAGCTGATGATGATATTTTTTGGAATACTAATTTCGGAAGAAGTTTTTCTTTATCGGCTACTTATAATTTTTAACAGCTTTAAATGAGTTTAGACAATTTAAAAACAAATTTATTGCTTCTGAATACGCATGATTTTGGAGATGATTTTTTTTTGGGCATTTCATCCTTTAATAAAAACAGTATAAAAAACGTAAAAGACCAAACCATTTTGTTAGAAAGCAATCATCATTCGTTTAAAAATGATGTTTCTTTCTACGAAATTGAATTAAAGAAATACAAACAAGATATTGAATTAATTAAACAATCAGGGATTCTTAATTTTAGGTTCTCGTTATCTTGGACTAGAATAATCCCGAATGGGATTGGTAAAATTAATAATAAAGCGATTACTTTTTATAATGATATACTTGACATTTGTATAGAAAATGAGGTGGAGCCATTTGTGACGCTGTATGATTCTTGCCTACCAACAGCATTAAAAAACAGCGGCGGCTGGTCTAATCGCGAAAGCCTAGATTGGTTCGAAAACTATGTAGCCTTTTGTGCAAATACTTTCAAAGAAAAGATTAGGTATTGGACTATTTTTAACGAACCTTCCGTTTTTACAGGTGCCAGTAATTTTTTTGAAATTTATCCACCAGGCAAAAATAAAATTAATTTATTTCTAGCTGCTTTGCACCATACGTTACTTTGCCAATCGATAGGTTCAAAAAAGATTAAAGAAATAGTGACTATGGCACAAGTAGGAACTTTTTTTTCGTGTAATTATTGTATCCCTGCAACCCATTCAGAAAAAGATTTAAAAGCTACCGAGCGAATCGATGCCTTTTTGAATCGAATATTTATTGAACCTTCTTTAGGATTAGGATATCCAATTAGAACATTACCCTTTTTAAAAAATATTTCAAAATATACGATTCCGGGAGATGATGATTTAATACAAGTTGATTTTGATTTTATTGGTTTACAAAATTGCACGCGTGAAATAGTAAGTCACAATCCATTCATCCCCTATTTGAATGCACAAATTGTAGACTATGACAAACTTAGAGTCAAAAAAAATTACTTAGAACATGGAAATTATCAAGAGTTAATGTATCAAATTGTAAAAAAATACAGTAGATACACGGGTGTCAAAAAAATTTTTATAAACGAAAATATAGATGGCATTTACGACCAAAACGATTTGAATGTGGATTTAGAAATCAAAAAAACATACACTATTCAGCTTTTTTTGCAGCAACTATTGATCGATAAACAAAATGGCGGTAAAGTCAATGGCTATTTTATTTCTACAGTATAAAAATTAACACTTTCAATAAGCCTTTGTCTATAATTCCATTTTCATAATTTTTAATCCCATAGAACATGGATTTTGTAAGTTTTGTAAGTCGTTTCACTTCATTCGAGACGAACATGGCTATCTGAACTCAAGACTTGGTTTCAATCTTTTTCCTATGGTTAAATGTGGCTCAATCTTTTATTTAACCACTACCTGAATTTTTCATTAATTGTACCTCACGAATTATTATAAATAGTTGCCTAGCCCATTTAGTGTACTTATTTTTTGTGACTAATTGATACTAAATTGTCATCGAAATGTATCCTTTTTAATTTCTGCGACGCCCTCAATCCGACAGTTTTGTTCTTATTGACTATAAATTTGCATCGAAAAAATCATTACTAAAAAATTTTGATTAT